>JAWLDT010000008.1:34613-61412 GCA_041686485.1 Bacteroidales bacterium
ACGCAGCCCAAGTGCTGCGGCTACCATAGCATTTTTTATACATGGTAGTTTGGCCGAAGACACGCAGCCCAAGTGCTGCGGCTACCTCTGCCTCTTTTTATATATGGCAGGCCGGCCAAGTCCGGCCTGCAACTGTGGTGACAGGTCAAGCCCTGTCAGGAGCTTTTCTTCTGTCGTTCTTCAGCTTCTTTCAGAATGTTTTCAATCTCTTCATTAGCCTTTGCGGGCACTTTATTGATCGGACCTTCGTAGTTTTCAATAAGGTCCCTGGTTTTCTCGATCACCCGCTGCTTCATGGTCTTGCTTCCCTGCTCCTGCCAGTCTTCATAGCTGTTGCGGTCCATCAGGGTAGGCATCCAATGTTCCCTGAAGTATTTCATGGTATGCTCTTCATAGAGATAATGACCACCGGGGCCGACATTATGGATCTGATCAACGGCCAGCGTTTCTTCATTCACCTCAACACCTTTTTCCACAATACGTGCCATACCGATAATTTCATCATCCATGACGGTCTGGAAAATATCACCTGTCATGCCTGATTCAGTATACCCGCAGTCGTGCACGAAGTTTGCCCCGCTCATCATGGCAGCGTTGATGGACAGGCTTGCTTCCATGGCTGACTGGATATCCATCTTTTTGGTATCGGTACAACCGGCGGTGGAATACATGGGCAGGTTACAATAATGAACCATCTCGGTAAGCGCAGCACTAAGCAGGCTCAGTTCCGGTGCGCCATACGAATAGATGGAGCAGCGCATATCAAGGATGGACTGCACACCACCAATGATGACGCAGGTTCCGGGATTAATAAGCTGAGAGGCTATAACACCTACCATTGACTCAGACAGGGCGACTACCAACTGCCCGGCATGGGATGCCGGCACGGTACCTCCGCCAATCGCACACGGGCTATATACCTGCGGTATGCGGTTCTCTGCACAATACATGCATTTATCAATAGCATGAAAGTCGCTTACCAGCGGAGAGATCGGCTCCCCATAAAACACGTAATTGGGACGCTGTCGGAAAGCCTCTTCACTGCCTGCCATAGCTATGCCCATCCTGTGAATATCACGACATCCTTCACGTGTAAAGGACCAGCTCATGATCGGCGTGGTGGTGTTGCGCACCATGTCGGCAAACTCATACACATCGGCCAGACCATTTGTCACATCGCTGATAGAGCCTAATGACTGAACATAGCCGATGTTGGGCAATGCATCGCAAACCCTTGCCACCAGTGAGGCATCCTTGCGAAGATACTTGCGGCGCTCCAGGGTATCGGTGTCAATAAAATTGGGTGGGGTTGGCCCGGGACCGAAATAGCTGCGTTTTTTCTCGATCGTGATCTTCCTCGACTCATCGCCATCCCAGGGAAACACCTCTGTGACCTCAGGGACCGTTGCCAAAGCATTTTTGATCACTTCCGGCGGGAAGTACACGGTAATACCATCCACTTTACATCCTGCCTTTTTAAACAGCTCACGGGCTCCCTCATGGTGAACATGGGCTCCGGTATACTGCAATGTACGCATCATCCCATTGAAAATCCGTTCTTTCTGATTATCGGAAAGAATTTCAAAATGCGGGTTTTGTTGTACTGTATAATTCGTTCTGCTTATCATGTTTATATCAATTATGTCAATTTCTAATTATCTATAGACCTGCGATGAACCAGCGTATCCTGAATGAATCAGGAATGCCTTTTATCAGCGGCCTTTACCACCTCCATGAGTTCTTTTTCCAGATTTTCGTCCAGCGGCTCAGGCTTATGGGTTTCCAACAGATGGTTGGTCTGCTCTTTCACCCTGTCAAGCATTGTTTTTGATCCGTTATTTTTCCAGGTCTCATAATCACCTCTGTCCTGAAGTTTTGGCAGGAACCACTCTTTCCAGTGATCAAAGGTGTGATCGGTCGTTACGTACTCGCCACTAGGACCTACCTTTTCAATCAGCTCAAGCGCCAGGTGGTCATCGTCGGTATTGATGCCTTTACCGAACTGTTTCACCATGCTCATCATCTCCTCATTAAGCACCAGGCTTTCGAGAGAGGCATTCGTACCATGATCGATATAGCCGACATCGTGTACCAAATTCGCACCCGACAGATAAGAATAAAACAGGTTCATCATCTGTTCGGCAGCAGCCTGTTCATCAAGGATCTTTGAGTCGGAGCAGCCACCGGTAGAGAACATCAGCAGGTTCATCCACTTGGCGATATCGGTGTTGGCCGCTGAAGCCAGTGACAGCTCGGGCGCACCATAAGAGTAAGTGGACTTTTTCATGTCCAGCAGGGTCGTCACACCACCCATGATCAAGGGTGTTCCGGGGCTCTTCAGGTGGCACAAAACAATAGCCATCAAGGTCTCCGCCAGCGACTGCACCAGCATACCAGCTATTGTGGCAGGGGCTGTAGCACCGGAACTCGGGCACGGCGTATACATGGCCGGCAACTTCTTCTCTGCCGCAAAAAGCAATTTCTCCACAGCTGTGCGGTCATTTTTTAGCGGAGAGATGGGCTCAATGTATGCCACGAAAAGCGGGTTCAGGCGAAACTCCTCTTCCCCGCCCTGGACCAGGCAGCCCATCTTCCAGAGGTCTTCAAGGCCCTCTCCGTCGACACTGGTGAGCACCATCGGTTTCGTACACTGTTCCAGCATGGCCATAAACTGGTAACGATCGTAGGTTTGCGGATTGGGTGCATCGCCCACGATGCCATGCGACATAAAAAAGTCATAATTCGATAATGCATCCACCAGTTTACCGGCATTGCGCACATCGGCATATTTTGTTCTGCGGCGCTCGCCGGTTATGCGGTCATAGGTAAACGGCAGGTCTGAACCTGTTCCAAAAGCCACCGTGTCTTTTTGAATGTGAAGCGAACGTACTCCGCTACGCCCTTTCAGGGTGATCTTGCGTGGATAGAAATTCAGGGCTTCTTCAACCATATAAGCCGGAACGCGCACATGGTTCCCGCGTACAACAGCATGACTGTTGCGGAAAAGTTCAATAGCCTCTTCATGATAAATCACGCCTCCCGTTCTTTCCAACACCTCCAGGGCAGAATAGAATATCTGCTCAATCTGGTTTTCAGAGAGTACCCTGAACTTTGTTGATTTATTGATTAATTGATTTATTTTCATATTTTTTTATTTAATATGTGTATTTGCATTTTGTTTAAAACAGTGCCTTGCTGCCCTCTATGTTGAGAGATAATCACAATAGTCGACCGATGCATGCAAAACATGCATAAGACCCGTATACGACAGCTAAAGCAATGTTGGCTTATGGCAAACTACATGCTGTTGCTTAGTTCTTTTGCAGGTGTTCTTTGGTGATCTCCACAGCCGATCCGGCATTAGGTGCATACAGGTCGGCACCGATCTCGTCGGCGAACTCTTCGGTAACGGGTGCACCGCCTATAATGACAGTTACCTGATCACGCACACCGGCTTCTTTCAGGGAGTTGATAACTTCGGCCATACGGGGCATGGTGGTTGTAAGCAAAGCTGACATACCCAACAAGTTTGGCTTATGTTCTTTTACGGCCTCAACAAAGCTTTCGTTCGACTGATCGATACCGATGTTAATCACTTTATAACCGGCACCTTCAAACATCATAGCTGCCAGATCCTTTCCGATATCGTGCAGGTCACCTGCCACCGTACCGATCACCATGGTACCTGCATTACCCAAATCGCTGTCTTTCAATTGCGGGCGAAGGTAATCCATAGCGTGGCTCATGGCCTTGGCACTACGAAGCACTTCGGGCATAAACATGTCGCCGGCCTTCCATTTCTGGCCAACGGCATCCATACCGGGTAACAGTCCCTGGTTCAGGATATCACCTGGTTCCACATTGTTGTTTACTGCTTCTTCAACCTGATTTTTTAAAGCCTCCGCTTGTCCGGAAACTAACGTTTCTGAAATTTTACTTAAATCCATTTTTTATCAATTTTTAGTGATTGAATCTATATTCGTTCAGCATTTTATTACACAATAAATCATTCATATCCCGGTAATTAAACAATTACCTGAGATTGTCAATTGACACGTAGTAGTTTATTTAAACCGTATCAGGCCGGTGTTTCACAGGGAAGTTATGAAACTGGAATTTCCTTCCCTGGAGGCTTGCAAGCTAAACACCGTTTGGCTCCCGGATTATTGGGAACAAGAGGGATGCGTGGGAGTAAAAAATGCAGTTTTTACTGCAGGGTTCGTGTCAAAGCCCTATTTGAACACCCCCGGCTGCTATTCATTTAAAAGCTGTTTAAAAAATATAGCATAGATTGCTCCGCAGCTTTATTATTTGATGAAAAAACGCCGTGCTATGGCAAATCAAATCTCTTTGAATTGGCAAAGATATACAAGAGTAGGTTAAATACAAGTTTTCTTTCATATTCTCGAACAATATATCGTCAAAGATGTTATATTTTAGTACGCATTGTATGAGGTTTTAGGTATATCATGTATTCGGCATATGGGGTGATAAACTCTGTTCATACAGTTTTTTCACGTCTTTAAAGTCCTGCGAAAGAGATTCATACAGGGTAATGGCAGCACGACATCTGTTCAACGTATAAAAATGGATACCAGGGGCGCCGTTTTCAAGAAGATCACTTGTCTGTTCAATAGCCAGATCAAGACCTATCTTATATACTTCCCGGGGTTTATCTTTTACCGGCTCCATCTGTTTGATGTGTTTACCTGACATGCTTGCGCCGGTTAATTCGCTAAACTTTTTAACCTGCTTGTAGTTTGTAATCGGAATGATACCGGGAATAATGCGGCACTTTATTCCTTTTTGCTCTGCCTTATTCACAAATTCCCAATAATATCTGTTTTCAAAAAACATTTGGGTAACAAAGAAATCCGCTCCGGCATCCTCCTTTTTCTTCAGATTCTCAATATCCTCATCAAGGTTTGTGGCTTCTTTGTGTTTTTCCGGATAAGCACCTGCGCCGATACAGAAATCGTATCGTTTGTTCACAAACTCGATGAGGTCACTGCCGTAATTAAATCCATCCGGGTTAGGTGAAAGCAGAGGTTCATCTTTAGGTTTATCTCCCCGGAGCAGCATCACATTTTCAATCCCCATATCTTGCAGGGTTCGCATGTCATAAGCGATCTTTTCCCTGGTGGCATTCACGCAGGTATAATGAGCCATACAGGTGAAGCCAAGGTCGTTATGGAACAGGTCGACAAGGTCAAAGGTATTTCCCTGCGTGCATCCTCCTGCGCCGTAGGTGATGGATACAAAGGAAGGTGACAGTTTCATCAGCTGTCCGGCATTAATGCCGAATTTTACCGATGTCAGGTAATCGCTTGGTGGAAAAAACTCAAAGGAGAATGTTCTTTCCTGTTGCTTAAAGATGTCTGTAATTTTCATAATAGACAAAACGTTTTAATCTCAGCTGCCGAAAATAATCAGCAGCTGAATATGTTCATAAAATGTATTTTCTGATTATAAGAGGTAACGGCTACTTGTCTTTAGCAATATCAAAGTGCAGCCATTTTTCAATGTCCGACACCTCGTTACCTGATCGTCTGGCATAATCATCTACCTGATCCTGCCCTATCTTGCCCACCCCGAAATACCGGGAGGCGTCATTTGCCATATAGAAACCGGATACTGAGCTGGCTGGTTTCATGGCATAGATCTCTGTAAGCGAAACGCCGATCCTGGCCTCAACATCCAGCAGATCGAATAAATATTTTTTGATGCTATGGTCGGGGCATGCCGGATAACCGACGGCGGGCCTGATACCTTTGAACTTTCCCTTTAAGAGCTCCTCAATACTCAGGTCTTCGTCGGGTACATATCCCCAGTATTTTTTTCTTACCCATTCATGCATAACTTCAGCTGCAGCTTCAACCAGGCGGTCGGCCAGTAAGCGAAACATAATGGAACTGTAGCTATCACCTTCTTCCCTTAAACGCTCCAGGTGCTGATCAATCCCAAGGCCTGTTGTAACAGCAAAGCCCCCGAAGTAATCTTTGACACCGGATTTAACGGGTGCTATGAAATCTGCCAGTGACAAAGCATGTCCGCGATCATCCTTCAGTTGCTGCTGACGCAGCATTGGGATTCTCATGATCATTTTTTCCCGCTTGTCATTGTTAAAAATCAGCACATCATCACCATCAGAGTTGGCCGGAAAAATGCCGATAATCCCCCTGGGCCGGATAAGCTCATGTTTCTGAATATCATCAAGCATTTCAAGGGCTTCATTAAAGAGTCTTTCAGCCTCTGCTCCCATGCGTTCCTTCTCAAAAATGGATGGATATTTTCCTTTCAGCCCCCAGCCATGGAAGAAAGGTGTCCAGTCAATGTATTTACGAAGCTTGCCAAGGTCAAAATCGCTGAACTCTTTGGTGCCAAGGAGATTAGGTTTGACCGGCTGTTCAGATTCATAGCCATATTTCCTTTTGCGTGCTTCCTTTAAGGAAAGAAACCGCGAAGGCGCTTTCTTTTTCCTGAAAACGGCACGCAACTGCTGCTGTTTTTCAATTATCTGATCCTTCATAGCCTGGTGGTTCTCACCCAGCAGGCCATTGGCTGCCGTCACACTTTGAGCCGCATCACCCAGATGTGCCACCACACCACTATAATGTGGGGCAGCTTTTACAGCAGTATGTAAGCCCGAAGTGGCAGCTCCCCCTAAAAAGACAGGGACATGTAGACCTTTGTCTTCCAGTAGTTTTAGCACTTCTATCATCTTATCAAGCGAGGGGGATATCAATCCGCTTAACCCCAGGATATCGGGTTGCTCACGTTCAACAGCCTCCACCACATCTTTATTGGGAACCATAACTCCCAGATCGACTACTTCGTAGTTGTTACAACGGAAAATCAGCGACACAATGTTTTTACCGATATCATGCACGTCACCCTCCACGGTGGCCAGCAACAACGTTTTCTTTCGGCCGGCAGTAGCGGTCACTTTCTTGTTATATGCTTCAATATCACCGGTGAGCATATCCACCGCTTTATTCATGATGCGGGCACTTTTTATTACCTGGGGAAGGAACATTTTCCCTTCACCAAACAGCTCCCCGACCTTGTTCATCCCGTCCATCAAAGGCCCCTGAATAATATCCAGCGGATTCTCATACTTTTCTTTCAATGCCTGAATATCTTCCGTAATGTATTTCTGCAAACCATTGGTAAGGGCAAAAGCAACACGCTCCTCGGGCGACATTGATTCGCGCTGGTCTTGGTGGCCGGTTTGTACTGCTTTCACATCTACATTGGCAGCCATATTCACCAGTCGGTCGGTGGCATCTTTTTGACGGTTGAAAATCAAATCTTCGACCGGTATAAGGAGATGTTCAGGAATGTCTTGGTATGGAATGATCCTGGGCGGATTGACGATAGCAAAATCAAGTCCGGCCATTTCACAGTGATGCAGGAACACCGAATTGATCACATCCCGCAGGTAATCGTTACCACGAAATGCAAAGGAGACATTGCTGACGCCTGCATTAACTTTGGCATATGGCAGGTTGGCCTTTATCCACTCCACTGAGCGAATAAAATCCAGGGCATAGCTATTATGTGCTTCGATTCCGGTACCGATGGTCAGTACATTGGGGTCAAAGATGATATCTTCCGGGGGGTAATTCAACGATTCGGTCAGTATTGTATAGGCCCGGCGGCAGATCTCAATCTTCCTGTCAAAGGTCTCCGCCTGCCCTTCCTCGTCGAATGCCATTACCACCAAAACAGCACCAAGTTCTTTAATAACCCCTGCTTTCTCTATAAAATCGGCTTCCCCGTCTTTCAGGCTGATTGAGTTGACCACGCTCCGGCCCTGGAGACATTTGAGGCCATTCCGCAAAACTTCAAAATCAGATGAATCGATCATGACCGGCACATTCACGATATCGGGCTCGGAAGTGAGGTAGTTGAGAAAGTCAACAATCACCTTCCTTGTATCGATCATGCTCTCGTCCAGGTTGATATTCAGCATCTGGCCGCCATCCTGTATCTGGCTTCGGGCAATCTCCAATGCATCCTCATACTGCTTGTTACGTATGAGCCTGGCAAATTTTCTGGAGCCTGTCACATTGGTTCGCTCTGCTACTTTCACCAGCCTTGTGCGCTCCCTCACACCAAACGACTGAAGCCCGCTAAGACGTGTCGCTCTTGGTTTCTCTTTTTGTTTACGGGGTGGATACTTTTTAACGACATCTGCGATCGCTTTTATGTGCGCCGGCATACTGCCACAACAGCCACCGACAATATTTACCAGACCTTCTTCACAGAAGGTTTCTACTAAACCCGCCATTTGTGCAGGTGACTGATCATATTCACCCAACTCATTCGGCAAACCGGCGTTGGGATGGGTGCTGACATATAATTTTGATTTTTCAGATAGCCGTTCAAGGTAAGGCAACATCTTATCAGCACCGAATGAGCAGTTTAAACCGATCGAAAACAGTGAAAAAGGCAGAAAAGAGTTATAAAAAGCCTCTACAGTCTGCCCGGAAAGGTTTCTGCCGCTTTCATCGATGGTAACAGAAGCCATGACCGGAATATCTTTCCCTTTTTCGGCAAGTACCCTGCGGATGGCATAGAGTACCGCTTTGGCATTGAGGGTATCAAAGACGGTTTCAACCATCAGGACATCCACGCCGGCATCGATCATGGCCGCTGCCTGTTGGCCATAAGCCTCAGCAAGGTCATCAAATGTCACATCGCGTTCCGCCGGATTATCAATACTCGGGGAAATAGAAGCCGTTTTACCGGTGGGACCCAATGTTCCGGCGACATACCGTGGTTTTTCAGGATCAAGCTCATTGTATTTGGCAGCCACCTGAAGGGCCTGCTTAATACCTTCATAATTAATACGGTATACTTCACCCTCCATTTTGTACTCCTGTAAACCATATTTGTTGGCATTGAAAGTATTGGCGGTAATGATATCGGCACCGGCATCCAGGTATTGTTTATAAATAGTTTCCACAATATCCGGCCGGGTTAAAACCAACAAATCGTTCAATCCTTTGAGAGAAACAGGGTGATCAGGAAAAAGATCGCCCCTGAATGCGGCTTCGTCGAGCTGCTCCTTTTGCAACATGGTACCCATGGCGCCATCCAGGACAAGGATCCTTTCTTTTACTGTTTCTTGTATATTCGTTTTTTTATTCATCATCATTAACAAGTTTGCATCGATAATCGTCATTTGCTACAGAGCATACGTATCTCCCTGTCATTAAGTGGGTTCCATAAGAAACTGATTGTCAACTCTGATTATCGGCGGGGCAAATAAAGGCAATAGATTGGAAACGGCAAAACTTTCCGGGAATAATTCACTGCCCCCGAATGGATTTTCATGTGGTTGAGAAGTTCTGTCTTTGCTGTTGGTTGGGGAAAAGCGACTATAGCAAAAAAAGAAATTTTCCCCCTGGATAAACGCAATACTAAAAAAAATAGGTAATAAAAAAGTGCTGTGTGTAATCAATCAGATAGTCAATAATTGATAACCCAGGATCAGGTATCTTTCTTTTGCTCCACACATTTAAATGTCAGTGCCAGATCGCCCATGACAACCAGGATGGCCAAACAACCAAGAATGGCCGGAATGATATACACATTTTCATAGGCAATGCCACTGAACCAATATCCCAGAACAGGGGATCCCAACCATGCACCTATCCATCCAAAAACAACTTTTGAGATGAAAGAGTCGAAGCCGGGACGAACTCGGTATTTAAAACCATAATGCATAATACCAGCGATAACAACGCTGATTATTAAAAGTATCAGAAAGCTGAGAAAGTCCATTCCTATCATAGCAATTCCCTCCTTTTTTGTGTTTACAAAACGTTTATTTGGTAGTTGTTAACACAGCACTTTTTGGTAATAAAAAAACACCTGATATAATCGTCAACATTTTCAAATATAGAAAATAATTAAGTGAATTCCAAATTTTTGACTACCATTTAATTATATAATCAGGAACAATGAAGGCGTTTCTACAGATCAACTGAAATTGTTTACATTTGTAAGAATTTCAAAAATCAACTTTTTGCGGTCATTTTCATCCAAGGGGTGAAAAAGTACCCCGCATTAAAAAACTTCTTACCAAACAATCGAATTATGCAGTACGCGTACACCAAAGGTTTATTGATTCTATTTATTTTTTTATTGACCGGATATCAGGTAAATGCAGAAAAACATCACCGTGTTGAGATCGACCTGGATGGCAGTAATGTTCAGGAATTGGCCACAGTGGGGGTCGCCATGGATCTTGTGGAATACAAACCAGGGGTATCCGTGGTTGGTGAATTTTCTGAATCCGAACTAAAAGACATTTCAGAAGCCGGCTTTTCTTATAAAATTCTGATTAACGACATGAGCAATTATTACCGGGAGCGTAACAAAGCTTTTGATCGCGAAGAGCTGAACCAGCAGATGCGGGAGACTGATAACGGCACACCCTACCCTACCCCCGAAAACTTCAGTCTTGGCTCTATGGGCGGTTTCCATACGAATGATGAGGCGCTGGATGAACTGGACGAGATGCATGCCTTATACCCTGACCTGATCTCTGAGAAGCAGCCTATCGGTGAAACCACCACCATCGAAGGCCGGGATGTTTACTGGGTTCGTATATCCAACGATCCGGAGGTTGAGCAGGACAAACCCAAAGTTCTGTATACCGCTCTTACCCACGCAAGGGAGCCGGCCTCCCTGCAACAGATGCTTTTTCAGATGTGGTATCTTCTCGAGAATTATGACCAGGATCCGGAAATCGAATACCTGGTTGATCATACGGAAATGTACTTTGTGCCTGTTGTTAATCCCGACGGTTATGTGTATTGCGAAACAACCCACCCGAACGGCGGGTCGATGCACCGGAAAAACAAGCGGCAAAACAACGACGGAAGTATTGGGGTCGATATCAACCGTAACTTTGGGTATGAGTGGGGCTATAACAACAGCGGGTCTTCCCCGAATCCGTCTGCCGAAACATATAGAGGCACAGCTCCTTTTTCGGAGCCTGCCACCCAGCTACAAAAAGAGCTGGCCGAAACATTCGACTTTAGTCTGGCCCTTAACAATCACACTTATAGCGACCTGCTCATTTACCCATGGGGATACGATGGGCAGCAAACCGAAGATGGTGAGATTTTTATTGAGTATGCCGACATGATGACGCGTGAAAATGATTATGTGTATGGTACCTGTTACGAAACACTCAGCTATTTTGCCAACGGTGGCTCTGATGACTGGTTCTATGGAGAGCAGGACACCAAAGAAAAAGTGTTTTCATTCACACCGGAAGCCGGAAAACCCAGTGATGGATTCTGGCCGGCCATGAGCCGTATTGAAGAGATCTGTGCCGGTCATACCCACATGAACCTGGGTCTGGCGAGACTGGCCCTCTCCTATGCTGAACTGACAGACCTTACAGGCCAGTATATTTCCGAACGTTCTACTGATATAGAATTTGAACTACTCAACCTGGGGCAAAACAGTCCGGCGGATTTCACGGTCGCATTAACCCCTCTTACCGAATCCATAGTCGATCATGGCGACCCGGTTGAATTTACCAATATGGATGTTCTGGAAGTGGAAACAGCAGCCATTTCCATTGAACTGGATCCCTACCTGAACACTGGTGATGAAATTTCTTTTGTTTTGGGCATTTCCAACGGTGATTACAGCTGGAACGACACCATTACAAAGTACTACGGAGAGCCGGAAGTTGTATTTTTCGATCCCTGTGACAACCTTGAACATTGGACAACAGACAGCTGGGGTACCTGCAATGATGTGTATTACTCCGCACCCGCCTCCATCGCCGACAGTCCGGGCCAGAATTATGAGGACAATGCGCACACAACCCTAACGATCAAAGAACCTTTGGACTTTAGCGAGACCTTTCTGGCCTGGGTTGAGTTTCAGACCAGGTATGAGATTGAGACCAACTGGGACTACGCACAGTTTTTATATTCCACGGATAATAAACAGACATGGACACCGCTGGAAGGGGAATTAACCAGTGAGGGCGGATACAATCAGGATCCGGGTGAACCTTTATACCACGGTACACAGGATGAATGGGTTGAGGAAAAGATTGACCTGTCGCACCTGATCGGGGAAAGCGAGGTTTGGCTAAAATTCAGGCTGATCAGTGATTACATGATCAGTAAAGAAGGATTTTATGTTGATGATTTCAAGCTGATATCCCTTCATTATGATGAATCCTATCACTTCTATCCGCCAGAGAATATCACCTTTTACCAGCACCAGGATACCGTAATTGACTTTTCAGAGCATGTTTCCTGGGAACTGGAAGGGGACATCCAGGTAAATTGGGATGAAACTGAACACATTGTTATCAGTCAGACAGACGAAACAACAGTGACCATACAGAATGCGGACGAAACCTGGACGGGAGAGGAAACTATCCTGTTCAGCATTTCTGATGATCTGGCAGAACGCGAAGAAGAAATAACGATTTCGGTTGAGGCTGTTCCTGCGCCCGTTATTACGGGTCAGGAAGAAACAGATATGCTCCAGGGAACCACTCTGGACTTTGACCCCTATCTTTTGACTGTAACAGATGATTTTTTCAACTATCCGGAAGCATTTACCATCAACCTGCAGGATGGCGAAGACCATTCGTTGTCAGATGATATGACCATCGTTCCTGATCCGGACTTTTCAGGTGATCTGACCGTTCCGGTATCGGTGAATAACGGTTTTTACGACAGCGAAGTTTATGACTTCCTGATCGAGGTGCAGTCAACAACAGGTCTTTCTGCCTATACTGATGAAACCATCCGGCTGTATTATGATAACCGGACAGAGGAAATCGTGGTTCATCTCCCCGGGAACGATTCCAAGGAGGAGACCCTGTTGCGCATAAGCGACATCCAGGGCAGAACGGTATTTGAAAAGGAATACATGGCTGCTGAACGTATACGGGATCATGTCCCTGGTCTTCAGGGCGGCATGTACATTGTAACGGTTCAGGCGGTTCAGGGAGATGGCACTATAAGCGGGAAAATTATCGTAGAGTAAGGACAGGGTTCATAGTGTGTAAATTTGTCCGTCGTTCCCGATAAATATCTGTGTTTCCGGTATGGAGTATTTTCGTGTCGCATCTTTTTCATCCTCTTCTTGTCGGGCAGAATCAGGCTTCACACTTAAACTGTCCGTACCCGGTCCGAAAAAATAAGGATGGAACCAGAAGTACGTTCCCTGGCTCTTACTATCCGGTTCATCTGCATTTTTGTCTTTATTCGCTGTTATTATATGGCCGGCTATTCCAGGGTAATCTGTCTTGTCAGAAGCTTCCTGGCTCTTTGCCTTTCCCGCTGCAAGGGTTATCAATACCATGAACCCGATGAGGGCTTTCTTCCTTTTTTTCATTCAAATAAAGTTTACACAAAAGTACTTTGGAGAAAGGCTAAATAGCAATCCGTGCCAGGCATGAAATTTCAGGAAAAGTAATATTACGTACTGACACGGGTTTTTTTACGTAATAGTACATGATTGTTTCTTTATTCTGTTTTTTCTTATTTTTGTTTCCACAGTGTATTGTTTTTCGCTGATTATCAACCAACACAGTAAATGAACAACCTAAGCATCTTAACAATTACATATTACGTGGCCAAATTTTCGATTCTGGTTGTCATTCTCATGCTTTTCATGGGTAATGCCTTATCGAAACAAAATCCGTTTGCTGATCATCAGACAAAACAGCTAATCATTGACAGGGACAGTATTTTTGCGGATGCCCGCGCCCTGATCTACTCGCAGCCCGATTCTGCTCATAAGATCATCCAGTTTATTCGCAAACATGATGGCGAACGGCCGGATAGTTTATGGAATATCCGAACACTGAATTTACTTGGGGTTATAAAAGATGTACAATCTGTTTATGACAGTGCCCTGTATTATTATTACCAGGCTTATACGGCAGCAGCGGAACTGGAGAATCATGAACAACTCGGCAACACCTCCAACAATATAGGTCTTACTCATTGGCATACTGGCAATTACAAAGACGCCCTTGATCATTTTTTCAACGCCCTTGATCATTATGACAAGGCTGATCTTTTGGAAACCCGGGGAAACATTCATAATAACATCGGGTTAATATATGCCGGGCTGGATAATTTTAAAAAAGCATGGGAACATTATAACCTGGCTTACTCCAATTATTTCCAGGAGGATAATTTGCACGGTATCGGTGCTGTGCTAACAAACAAGGGTCTTTTAAAACTAACCCAGGAGCAGCCTGACTCAGCAATGCATTTCATGGAACAGTCAATAGCTTATAAACAAGATTCGGGGGATGATTATGGATTGTGTATTTCCCTGGAGTCAAAAGGACGCATTCAGTTCTCTCAAAACGCTATTGATTCTGCCATTGCATCCTTTGAAGAAAGCCTTGAGCTTGCTGAGTCTCTGGGATATTCACATGGTATTGTCAGGGCTAAACGCGGTCTCGCCACTGTTTACCTGGAAAAAGGTACGTACGAAATAGCGTTGGATCTTGCCGGCCAGGCACTGGCGTCGGCTGAAGAAATTGACAATAAGAAACTTACCTATCAGGTTCATGAGACTATTTCCGAAATCCATGAGGCTTCGGGGAACTTCAACCAATCACTTGCCCATTACAAGGCAGCCACTACCTTGAGAAACCAATCAATAAACACCTCAAGACTTCACCAGGTTTATGACCTTGAAATTCAGCGAACAAGCAAAAAAAACCTTCAGGAAATCGAGCAGTTAAACCAGGAAAAGGAGATACAGCAGCTGCATCTGGATCAGAAAGACATTGAATTACGGCGCAAAAACACGATGATTGTTCTGATTATCGTGGTTTTTGTTTTTATTCTGACCGGGGGGTATTTTGTATACAACAGTTACCGACACCGCCAGCAGGCAAATTTGCAGAAGGCGTACCTTAGAAACAAGGAATATCGTTCGCGAGCGGCTATTGAAGCTGAACTACAGGAGCGGAAACGTATCGGTCAGGAACTGCATGACGGTCTCGGGCAGATGCTCTCTGTTATGCGGCTCAATATTGGCGTGCTTAAAAGGAAAAAGACCCTTGATCCCGAAAAGCAAACGGAATTGTACAACGCTACCATTCAAACTGTTGACAGGGCCTTCCGGGAGGTGCGAAACATTTCACACAACCTTGCCCCTGCCATCTTATCGGAAATGAGTCTGGAACAGGCGGTAAAGAGCCTGACAAAACAGATCAATCAAAGCAATCAGGTAACGGTTGATCTGGAGACAATGGGCCTGGATAACATTCATGATAACATTATTGAAACGACGATATACAGAGCAGTTCAGGAACTGACAAATAACGCGCTGAAGCACTCCATGGCCGACCAGCTTTTTATCCAGGTCATCAGTGACAAGCACCAGGCCTCTGTTCTTGTGGAGGACAATGGCCAGGGATTTGACATCCACACGTATCACCACGGAACGGGTCTGAAAAACATCCAAACCCGTATCGAAAACCTTAACGGCACGCTTCACATGGATACCCGCGAAAATCGTGGAAGCATCATACAGATTTTTATCCCCCTAAATAATACAAGCCATGAAAGAGAAATCAATAAACTTAATGGTCGTAGATGACCATCAACTCATTATCAACGGATTAAATGCACTTGTAGAAGTCGAAAACGATATCTGCTTTTGTGGGGGAGCCAACAACTGGAAGGAAGCCAGAAAGCTCCTGGAAAAACATCAAATTGACGTCGCCCTGGTAGACATCAACATGCCTGATATGTCGGGAATTGAAATGACAATGCGCATAAAAGAAGAATATCCGGACATCCAGATCCTGGCGCTCACCATGCACGAGGATTTTGCCATGATTCAAAAAATGGTCACGGCAGGAGCATCCGGATACATTTTAAAACGAACCAACCTGGAAGAAGTAGTAGATGCCATCCGGACGGTGTTTAAAAAGGGAAAGTACCTGGGTCGTGACGTACAGGATATTCTGATGGATGGGATCAAAGTCCCGGAAGACGGCAAGCCTGAATCTCAGGAAGTGTCACTATCCAAAAGGGAACATGAAGTACTTACGCTTATGGCCCAGGAATACTCCAACGAAGAGATTGCCGAACGTTTGTTTATCAGCGAACGAACGGTTGAATCGCATCGCCGCAACATTTTTATCAAAACACAGACGAAAAGTGTTATCGGACTGGTAAAATACGCCATCAAAAATAACCTTATCAGCCAGGACACCGGTCCCAAAGAAGAATAATTTTATGATACAAGCACTTACGCGTTGTAACGATCAAATACAATTTCATAGTTTCCTGAATACCAAAATGTCTGTATGAACTCTGGTGTTTTACGAATAACATTTTTGGGTGGTTTCATTCTGCTATTGCTTATCGCTATGAAAGCGGGGTCTGCATATAGTCAGAAACCTTCCGGGAATCAATTATTTCAGAACGACAGTATAAATGAGGTCATTTTCTCGGAGGCGCATTCACTCATCTATGCTGAACCAGACTCTGCAAGAAAACTGATCCATCAATTCCGAAAAGAAGGAGCTGATCAAGAAAATTCTGTTTGGAATATTCGCACCCTGAACCTGCTTGGGATTATTGAGGATGTGCAGTCCAACTTCGACACGGCGTTGTATTACTACTACCAGGCTTATACAGCAGCGGCAGAAATGGAGGATTATGAACAATTGGCAAACACCTGTAACAATATTGGTCTTACACACTGGCATACAGGCAATAATAAAGATGCTCTGGAATACTTCTTCCATGCTCTGGAATATTATGATAAGGTAGGCATAACAGAAACCAGGGGAAACATATACAATAACATTGGCCTTATATACGCGGGTCTCGAGAACTATGAAAAAGCTACGGAGCAAATTAAGCTGGCCCTGGAAAACTTCCGGCAAATGGAAGATCAACGTGGCCTGGGCGCCGCATACACCAATTTGGGGTTATTTTTGCGTGCGCAAGGGGAACCTGACTCAGCCCATCACTACATCGATAAGTCTATAAAGTACAAGAAGCTTACGGAGGATAAGTATGGAATGACCATATCATTGGAATCCAAAGGCCGCGTATATCTTACCACCAACAATCTAACCCGTGCAGAAGAGTTTTTTAACCAGAGTCTGGAACTGAGCCAAAGCATTAACAACCACTATGGTATGGCAAGAGCAAAGCGTGGTTTTGCGCTTATCGCCATGGAACAAAACAATTATCCCCGGGCCCTGCAAGAACTCAGGGAAGCCCTTGATTTTGCTCAAAGAATTGAAAGTGAGAAGCTCATCTACCAAATTCATGAAATCATCGCGGAATGTTACGAAAACACCGCGGATCATCGTCAGGCCCTGGAGCATTTCAAGCGCGCCACCGAGCTTAAACAGAAGTCCATAAACCATTACCACCTGCACCAGGTATATGATTTGGAGATGCAACATGCTGCCAAGAAAAGTCTCCAGGAAATTGAACAGCTCAACCAGGAAAAAGAAATTCAACAACTACAGCTTGAGAGCAAAGACCTTGAGCTAAGGAGAAAAAACACTACACTAATCCTGTTTACTGTAGTCATCATTTTTACCATAACAGGAGGCTATTTCCTGTATGCTAATTACAGGCAAGGGCAACAGGTCAAGTTTCAGAAAGCCATGATGCAGCAGAAAGAAGATCTGTCGCGTGCGGCCATTGAGGCTGAAATTTCAGAGAGAAAGCGCATCGGGCAGGAACTCCATGACGGACTGGGCCAGATGCTTTCCATTATAAGAATGAATATGGGTGTTCTGAATAAACAAAATGCTTTGGATAAAAATAAAAGAGAGGAGCTGTTTGATTCAGCGATTCAGACGGTTGACGAAGCCTTTAAGGATTTACGGAACATATCCCAGAACATATCTCCTGCCATACTTTCTGAATTAACCCTGGAACAGGCGCTTCATTCACTGGCTAAACAGGTGAACCAAACCGATCAGGTTGCACTACATCTAAAGACAATGGGACTAAGCGTTATTCAGGACAACATAACCAAAACCACTATATACAGGGCCGTGCAAGAGCTTGTAAATAATGCATTAAAACATGCAGACACAGAAGAAGTGAGTGTGCAGGTTATCAGCGATGAAAAGCAAGTGTCGGTGATGGTAGAGGACAATGGAAAGGGATTTGATGTCGGAAAACTGCAAAACGCGCCTGGAGCGGGTATAAGAAACATCAAAACCCGTATCGAAAATCTTAGCGGCTCCTTTTTTATGGATTCCAGAGAAAACCGGGGAAGTATCTTTCAGATCTTTATCCCGCTCAATAACAATTCCTCCTCCTGAAAAGAGAAACAAAACCGTTTGGTTATAAATCTTTCACGTGCGGCGATATTACCTGTAGTCCCTGACCTGTCACCCCCCTCATCACTCTCTAAAAGAAAAGCACATCATGTCAAATGCAAAAATACGCTACGACTACTATTCCTCTTACGTAAAAATAAAAAGTGTGGCTGCTCAACGCTATTGAACAGCCACACATAAACGCAATCCCGGGTAAAACTTATGAACGAAATGACACTTCCTGGTTAGCATTAATCAAAAGCCGGGACAACAAGTACTAAAAAGATTGCAAGGCATCTTAGCGCTGAATGTTTAATTTCAGGCTTTTGGAATATTCATCGAATACGACCCGCACAATATAGAATCCGTCATTCAGCCCTGTAACGTCAATTTGTGAAGTTTGATTTCCAACTTCCTTTGCCAATAGACGCTTTCCATTGATATCCCATACTTCGATCTGATGGATAACCTGGCTTGCCTTTACGTTTACATGTTCCCGGGCCGGATTCGGATACACGCTAACATTGGAGGGTGCTTCCTCGTCGCTGACACTGGTAGCAACTTCAAAAACAGCTTTTATATGATGATCATCCGTTACATCCTGAAAAACATACACCTCCTGCGGTCCGATCGATTCTCCATCCACAATCACATCTGTAATCACATAACCTTCATCTGGGTTTATCAAAAAGCTTTGGTGGCTACCATAGTCTACTTCCACTGTACCATCGGGATCAATTGTTCCGTTATAAGGCAGGATCTCACCATTTTCCCCTGACTCAACCGTAATGGAAAATATATAAATAGAAAATACGACTTCAATTGTATGATCGGCATCCACGGATTCAAAGGTGAAGCTATCCATGGGGCCATGACTTGTGCCATCCACTATCACATCCTCAATGTAATAACCTTCGGAAGGCTCAATATTGAAAGTGATTTCAGAATCTTTCTGGATACGGAATAAACCTGACGGACTAAGAGACCCTTCTGTTGGCGTAATATTGCCAGCACCTTCATATGATGTCATGATATCAAAATACCTGATCCGGTAAACTGCCATAACGTCTTTATCTTCTTCTACTTCCCATGAAAATGGATTGTTGGCGGGATAACTGTAGCCATCCTTTTCCCAGTATAAAAACTCATAGCTTTCATTCGGAATGGCTTCCAGCTCAGCAAGTTGACCGTAAGGATATTCACCGGTTCCCTCTACAATGCCGCTATTTTCAGGGTATACGGAAGCGTTCACGTCGTACCTGTTATAGGTCAGGACAATAGCATGTTCCTGGTCCCCTGTGTTTTCCACTTCAACAGCATCTACATGATCTGCAAATCCGGTTTTCTGGGTTGAAAGGGTGTAATTGCCCGGAAGAAGATCGAAACTTGCCATCCCATTCCCGTCGGTTATCTGACCACCAAACGAGTCGATCATTACAAAAGCGCTATCAACTGGCTCACCAAACTCATCTTCCACGTCAATGTCCAGCGATATGCTCTCCGAGCTTTCGGCTATCATTGTAACCGGAACTGACAGATCATTTTCAACAAGCACATTACCCTGTACAGGTTGATAACCTTCCCGGGTGACCTGGTAGGCATAGGTACCGGCAAAGATATTGTCAATCTCATACTGTCCAACAGGTAGTTCTTCTCCATCAAATACGATTTGCGCATCCGGAATAGGTTGTCCGTCTGCATTTGAAAGATCAAATGCGACATCATGAGACGCAGGCAGGACATCCAGCTCTACAGGAACCATTCTGTCTGGTCCTGCATTGCCGGATAGCTGAATAGTTGCATGTCTGCTCCCAGGTTTCAGACCGGAAGCATCCACAGTGACCGGAACGGTGAGCTGCTCTCCTGCTTCAACAGTACCTGAATCAACATCCGTTAACAGCCATGGGACATCCGCTTTGGGTTCCAAGAGTCCTCTCAAACACCAGTTAAATTCAAAATCAAGATCGGAGAGTTCTATCCATTGGCCGTGATATAAAATCCAGCCACCCTTTCCGGATTCAGCGGGGCCATTGTCAACTGCCATAGGATATCCCTCAGCATAGCTATAAAGCGTATAGCCTATCCAGTAATCTTCACCGGGCAGCAATTCCAAATGATTAGGCAATGTAAATGTCGTCCAGTTTCCCATATTTAGCTCTTCCTGATCAAGTGCTTCTTCATGAATAAGGGCACCCGGCTCGCCCTCGTCGGTTCCCTGCCAAATATGTACCTTAAAATCGTCAAAGCCTCCCGACCTGATCAGAAACTTTATGGCTGCAAGCTTGTGTGTGCCATAATAAGGCTCCAGATCTTCCGGCTGAAACTTGACAGCAGCAGTAAAATGTGTTGGATCCATTGCACCGAAACCGCTAAACACACCACTATCAAAACCTAATTCTACGGGCTGATCAACATGTTCAGAACCCTGTGTCAGGATATCCACATCACTGTTTTCTTCTGCCGGTTGACCGGAGAATGTTGTCAGATCAAACTCCAGGGGTTGTTCACCGGAATTTTCAATGACAATTTCATGCTGCGACTGCTGACCTTCTTCAAGGGAGTCTGATATGGCTTCTGGATAGATCTCCATTTCCGGAGCGGGGATCTTTTCCATGCTCAGAGAGATAGCAGGTTGTGCGGCATCCACCAAAAATTCTCCTTCAACAATATGATAGCCTGGTTTCTCGAGTGAATACGCATAAGACCCTTCGTGAAGCATGGCAGAAACCTGGCCTGCCTCTCCGGTTATCATTTTTTCGTGTCCGGAAACGCTGAGCATGGCATCAGCCAAAGGCTCATTGCCGTCGGTTACATCAAACTCCACTTCAACATCAGGTTTCCCGTAGCGCACAGCGATATCATCAATGCTCATGTGGATACCATCATTCTGTTCATAAACGAATGCAAGTTGGATGGTTTCGCCCGCATAATCCGACAGGTCAAGCACTACTTCTTCGTCCATAAAGTTGAATTCATTATCCTCAAGATTGTCACCTCCAAATGACTTCAATGTATGCCATTGATCGTCAACAAAAACGTTGACATGAAAATTGGTTATCCAGTTCTCTTCTACGAGGCTGGCATACCAGGTCCAGAACCCCAGCTCTACGTCCTCCCCTGCAGGAAGCTCCATTTCGGGACTAATAGCCCAGGTAAAATCGGGCGCATTGAATGTGATCATCATCGATGCCTCGCCTGAATTCACATAGCGTACCCAGTCAATGATCTCCCAATCTTCATGAAACAGACCAAACATGGGCGAATTTCTGAACCAGGTATTGGTTGTTGCTTCCTCAAGATTATTACCATTGAGACCGCCATCTGCCTGGGTATTTCTTTTCAGTTCCCACTCATCAGGAAGGCTTCCCTCATCATTGGCTGGTTCAAAATCTTCCTGCCATACAATGTTATATTGATTGGGATCAGTTTCTTTAAGGTTGTGATCCAACCAGTTTTCATAATGACTTATGCGGGTGTACACGCCCGGATAACCATTAAAGCCACAACCGACACCCCAGCTGGTAACGCCGGCTAATTTTTTTTCACCATAGCGATCCGTAACTATCATAGGGCCACCGCTGTCACCCTGACATGCATCAATTCCGTCTTCACCGGCCATGATCATAGCATCGGTGATTATTTCATGCAGATAGGCTGTTTCATTGATATCAGCAATCGTAACCGCAGCCGCCTGCAGGGAGTCGGGAATGGCCCCATTGTAGGTCAGCCTGCCCCAACCGGATATATCTACTTCATTACCGGGATCTTCCAATCCCCGCGCCACATCAAAAGCATTTACCAGTGGCATTTTCGACACCGCTTCGTTATCAAAATCAAAAGGCTCGGAGACGCGTAAGAGAGCGATGTCATGCGAACGGTCATCACTTCCATAATCATAATCTGCATGGACGACCCCTTTATTCACCCGGTGAAACGTTCCTTCATCCGAAGTAATGGCTGTAAAACCTGAACGCACCTGCAGGAAAGAGGTCGTGGCAATCGGCAAGACACAATGTGCAGCGGTAACTACCCAGTGTTCATTCAAGATGGTAGCCCCGCAGACATGATTTGCATCTGTTTGATTCACAACCTGCAGGGAAGTTTGCCAGGGATAATCCTTAATCTCGGCATCGTCGCCTCCAACAATGCGCATCAGGTCAGGATGCTCTTTCGAAAAGATACTCTCCGGGTCAATCTCTGCACCTGGTTTGTCCGCTTTAAACTCTTGCGTGACACCAACCGGCATGGCCGGCCTGGCCTTCTCAATAAGCATTTTCTGATCCTGAGGCAGCATCTGCTTATGTTGCCCGGATACCGACAAGCCAGGCAATAAAAAACTACTTAAAACAAGCAGGAATTTGATTTGAACTATTCGTTTTTTCATAATACAATTGATTTAAATCAGGAAAAGAATCTGTTGCAAACGTAACAGCTTTCATACGGCCCGGAAAAAAACTTCCTTCATGATGCATAAAGCAGGTCAGACTAAGCGCCGATGATCAGTAATCGTTTATGGACAGAACCATCTCCCGGTTATTAAACTATTTACTTAAGGTTTGGGTAAACTAAAGCAATTCGAAACATGAAAAAATCCCAAAAAGAAAGGGAGGGTATTTCACCTCCCTTTCCGCTATTCGGGCTTATAAATCAGTGCTGAACAAGCACTTTTTCATAAAACACTCCGGTAGAAGTATATACCCGAATCAGGTACAAACCATCTATCCAATCACTTGTTTCAATAGCAACATGAAACGCATCAAGGTTCATACTTTCTTTTATTGAGCCATTCATCGCAAAGACCTGAATTTTCTCCATTTTATCATGAGCGCGCACAGTAACCAGGTCAGAAGCAGGGTTAGGAAATATATTGAGGGTAGCCTTATCGGTCCCGGAAACAGAGGTTTCATCATACTGCAGGATCACGTCTATGGTCTTATCGCTGTCACTGATGGTCACTTCCCCTTCCTGCGGAAGAAAACCATCCTTTTCCACGAGATACGCGTAGGTGCCAGTCTCCAGTCCGGAGAAGACATAGCTCCCGGGTTCAGCCTGCTCACCGTCAAAGGTAATGACAGCATCATCGATGGCTGTACCTGTTGGGTCTTCAACTGTAAAGGTAGTTTCAAAGTACGCATTGTCCTCATGCAACATGAAGAGGTCAGGAACAAACTCCCCCATACTCACGAAAATCAGAAACTCGTCTTCTTTATCGCAGGTAATATGGGCCTTCTCCACATGCATATCCTCATCCAGGAGCTGTTCGTTTGTAAAACCTTCTTCAGCATCACTGGAAGCCATAAAAAGTGCCCCAAACTGATTACCTTGAACATGTTCCAGATAGGCAACCCTGATTTCTCCTTCCGCATCTATCGCAGCTGAAAGAAAATGCGCTGAGGGGACAACATTTACCATGACAGGTTCACTTACAGTAGCATCTTGGATCTCGTAATAATGAATTTCCCGTGGCGCGAAAAAATCCTCCCAATATTCCAGAAAAACATGGACCTTTCCATCCTCGTAGATTATTTCACCAGACAATTCGCCGGATTCCCCACTTTCAAGCTGCAGATCCTCCCATGCTTGTTTTGCGTCATTATTCTGATTGTTCAGATAATGAACCTTTTGTGTTTCCTGGTTAAAGTAAAGAATGTGAGCGGATCCATCCGGTGCAATATCCATTTTAATATTCTGAGAAAAAAGCGGGACAAGGTTTTCCAGTATTTGTGCTTCCCACTCTCCTGTGGCGTTTGAGGCATACACAAGTTTGCTGATGGTGCCCTCCCCAGAGTCTTCTCCAACATAAGCATCTACAGCCCATACCAAATGCAATCCACCTGACTCATCCGCGGCAATAGCATATTTATATCGGCTTGCGACTTCAGGATCTTCATCATCGGGATCATTTACATGCGGAAAGGGAATATCTTCATGAACCCATTGTTCTTCATCATTTACAAGAACATGAATAGTATTAGTAGAAGGTTTCGCTGTGGCAACAACTATTTCGCCATCTGAGGTAACCACAATACTTTGTTCACGAACAGGAAATTCTTCCTCCAAAATCTCTGTTGGAGCGGTCCACTCCTGTCCGGCAGGCCTGGTAGTGTACCAGGCCTCAACCTCATGACCCATCATATCCGGATCCGGCCTTGCAATAAGCACATGGTAGTTGTTCTCAGCATCAATCGCAACAGGCTTTTGGTGAAAACTGTCGTAATGATAGGAATCAGAAATCGTATCCAACACCCAGTCGGAACTGCTCATAGCCACCTGTGGCAAGATAAGCATAAAGGCTAGCCATAGCGCAGCTTGCTGAAATTTTATTCGTATAAACATAGTCAATATTTATTTACATTGAAAACAAAATAGTGGAAAAACTCTTCCTTTAAAAACCTGTTTTATAATAAGGCAGCCTTGCCATACTCTGGCAACGTTTCACAGATTATTGAACCTTGAGCTTAAAGGTTTGCGTTCCTTGTTCTGCCTGCAGGGCAACCAGGTATATACCTGCCGGGAAGCCGTTAACATCAAGCCTGATGTGTTTTGCTTCGCCTTGTTGTTTGTGTACAGGTTTTCTTGAAACCAGATGCCCCAGCATGTTATACATACGGACTTCCATTTCGCCGGCATAGTGGTCAGGCAGTTCCAGGGTTGCATATTCTGTAGCAGGGTTCGGGAAAACATGCAGTGTTTGTTGCCGGATTACCTCTCCGGTGTTCGTAACATCATCTGAACCCATAGTACTCGCAGACAGCAGCGTAATTCTCCGATGGTAAGGCTCATCGCTAACCTTAAAATGACCATATTCCATAGGCATCAAGAGACTGCCATCCTGGTCATACAGCATATCATTTGATGAAATACCTTGCAGGATACCATATAAATAATTATAATTAAGCTCCAGCACTTTTTCTTCTGTAAAGGAAGATCCCTCTTTTCTGCAAAAGTATATTTTGTTTTCATTTTGGTTCCAGATGGCACCCACATAGCTAACAACAGGGTTTTTATCTTCGTCCAGCACAATAGCCGATGGGACTCCCCAGTAAGAATTATTTAATCTAACAGGTTCATCCCATTCCATGTTTTGTTTATGAAAGTAGTAGGTATGAAATGGCGCCTCCCAGGAATCAGTTGCCCTAAGAGCAATATGGATATTTGTATTATCCACAGCGATCAAAGCTCCGGCATCCTCCAACTTGCCGGTTTCCAGCATTTCAATTTCCCAGAAATCGCCACCCGCTACCATGTTGGTTGCATAGTGAACGCGATAGAGAGGTGCTTGAGGCGTAGAATCATCGGGTTGGTATCCCCTGTAGACGATATGGACGACCCCGTCATCCGACACCGCCATTTGAGGGAATGCTCCCAAACCATAATTATCAAGTTCTACTTGTTCAAGCACCTGAACTTCCCATTCACCTGAAGCGTTGGTAGCGTATGCAATTTTTAAATAATCACTCAGATCCTCGTCCGCGGGGTCATCAACATCATCCAAACATGTCGTCGAAACCCAGGTCATATGCAAGTTACCTTCGCTGTCTGATACCAGCTGGGGTTCCCAGTTGACAACATTGGTAGGGGTGGGCAACATTTCCACCTCCCACCCTTCGGCGGTTTTTTCGGCTACATACAACTCAGACTCCCAATCATAAACCATAGCCAGGTTTTTTGCGGAAGCTTCTTTGCCTTCGGGTCTAAGGCCAGTAAATCTTTCTGATCGATATAGTGCGGATTTTTCTTCCATATCCCCTTCTATCTCTCTTGTGAAGCTAACAAAAAGCCTGTCATCCGGCGTTATGGCGACAGATGGAAAATGGGTTTTCATACCGTCCGGATGGATTCTTTCAGGAGTTGTCCATTCCTGATCCACGGATTTTCGCATATAATGCGTCTCTTTAAACACTTCTATATCCGGGAAAATCCCTGTTTCAGTCCATTCAGTCAGAATAAAGTGGTAATTTCCTTCTGAATCCACAACCATTGGCCTGTCAGGCATACGGTAATTATTGTCCGGGTTGTCATACAGCATATCGTCATGCCACAACCTGATCTTGAAAATAAGGTCGCTTGTAACATCGACTATCATCCCATAATCACTCATATACCCTTCCTTTTTCACTTCGTAATAAAGGGTATCTTCCGGTTCGGGTGCAATGGTAAAATGATAATCTCCCGGGGCATTGGTTTGTTCGCTGATGGTAATAGTGGCGTCTTCAATGGCATTTCCAGAGAAATCTGTTACACTGAACTCCACATCATAGTTTTCACCGGCAACCAATAATGACGGCAGAAAAATAAAGAGCCCGATTACAAGATAGGTTTTGTACAAATTTTTCATAGTATTTGGATTTTCGTTAGTATAATACGCAAAATTGAAAATTATTGACAAAACTATTCTGAAAGAATCATATTTCCATCAGTGCCACAAATGAATTTATCATGAAAAAGCACTCCGTGTCACCCCTTAAGGT
>JAWLDT010000009.1:0-6581 GCA_041686485.1 Bacteroidales bacterium
AGCAGTGGTAGACGCAGCACTTGGGCTGCGTACCCGTGCGCACTGAAGGGGCAGCTTAAATACAACCACATAAGTCTAAATAACTGATAGTTACAAAATTATAAACAAATGAAAGAATATACGTATACTGAAAAAAAGGATACCCGTTCCGGCTTTGGTGCGGGCCTGGTAGAGGCTGCGCGTAAAAACCCGGATGTAGTCGGTTTGGCTGCTGACCTGACCGGATCACTGAAAATGGGAGACTTTAAAAAAGAGTTTCCTGACCGCTATTTTCAGGCAGGAATTTCGGAGGCCAATATGATGAGTGTTGCGGCCGGGATGACCATCGGCGGGAAAATACCTTACACAGGTACTTTTGCCAATTTTAGCACCGGCCGGGTATATGACCAGATCCGGCAAACCATTGCCTATTCCCGCAAAAATGTGAAATTATCTGCTTCCCATGCCGGCATTACGCTGGGAGAGGATGGGGCTACCCACCAGATGCTGGAGGATATAGGGATGATGCGTATGTTACCGAATATGACGGTGATCGTACCGTGTGATTTTAACCAGACCCGGGCTGCTACTATTGCTGTTGCAGATCACGAGGGACCAGTTTATTTGCGTTTCGGCCGCCCAAAAGTACCCAATTTTACAGAACCCGGTCAAACCTTTGAGATCGGTAAAGCCATGGTGTTGAATGAAGGAACCAATGTAACCATTTTTGCAACCGGCCACCTTGTCTGGGAAGCCATTGAAGCAGGGAAAGTCTTATCCGGCAAAGGAATCGAAGCGGAAATCATCAATATACATACCATTAAACCTTTGGATGAAAAACAAGTCTTACAATCAGTAAGGAAGACCAAATGTGTAGTAACGGCAGAAGAGCATCAGATTTTCGGAGGCCTTGGTGATACTATCTCTGCCTTGTTGGCAAAGGAACATCCGGCTCCGGTTGAAATGGTTGCGATTCAGGATCGTTTCGGTGAAAGTGGAAAGCCTGATGAACTGATGAAAAAATATGGACTGACCGCTGCTAATATCGCGGAAGCCTCCATGAAGGCAGTCCAACGCCGGGGGTAAAAAACAGTTTATTTCAAATGGCACAGTATACAGATGAAGAATTGCTGGAGATGTTTATTGAAGGGGATAATCCCAATTACGCCTTCAATCTTATCGTCAGGAAATATCAGGAATCTGTCTACTGGCATATCCGCCGGCTTGTTATAACCCATGAGGATGCCAACGATATTGTACAGGATGTATTCGTAAAAGCCTGGAAGGGACTGCATAAATTCAGGAGAGATGCCGGTTTGTATACCTGGCTGTATCGTATTGCGACAAATGAAGCGCTCTCTTTTTTGAAAAAGAAAAAACGACGTGCGTTCCTGTCTGTGATGAATGAAGGTAAACAGCTTGAAGACTCCCTGGAGGCAGACGTCTATTATCAGGGGGATGACCTGCAAAAGAAGGTACGCAAAGCTATATTAAGCCTTCCGGAGAAACAGCGGGCCGTATTTCATCTACGTTATTATGACGAGATGAAATATGAGGACATGACCAGGGTGCTCAATACTTCTGTCGGTGCCTTAAAAGCTTCTTACCATCATGCTGTAAAGAAAATTGAAGAATATATTCGTGCATGATTAAACCTTTTTTTCTTATTTTTATCTAATAGAATGAGAAATAATGCGAAAATGTCATCAATATTTATATAAAGATAACCAACCAATGGAGTTGATCCATGCAAAAAGACAGTAAAGATAATATCAAACAGGAACTGCAACAGCTTGGCAGTAGCCTTCAAAAAGAAGGAACAGGGAAGGAGTTTCGTGTTCCTGATAACTATTTTGAAGCATTGCCGGGCATTATCCAGGATAAGGTGTTGCAGAAAAATCGCCTGTCGGCTCAACAAACTGTTTGGGTGGTGTATCGCAAGGCCATCACGGTTTCCGCAATTGTGCTTTTATTGGCAGGGGTTGGTATCGGTCTGTTTTATAGCGGTAGTAATGACAGACAGGACTATATATCCGCTGAAGAAATTGCCGCTGAAATCGACTATCTTGCTTACCATTCAGCATTTGATCACTCCCTTCTGGAGGATATCGTCGGGGAATCCGATTTAACCCCTGAAGAAATTCTTTATGGTTTGGAAACAGGCCATTACGAAGATATAGAAGATATGGACGAATATGACGAGGTGATCGAGGAAATGTACGAAGAAGCAAAATACTATGGCATTGAAAGCGATTACCTTTTGTCTTCACTTGATTAAAAACCTACATTATGGCTATCTCGAAAAACACATATTCACATTATAGCATATTTATTATCCTTTTTATGCTGCTGTTTGCGATCTTGTATCAGCCGGTTTCGCTGCATGCACAGGGCAGGGACCGTCCGCAACGGCGATTTCAGAACCACAAAGAGGCCATTGAATCAAGGCGGATCTCCTATATTACAAAAACGCTTGAACTGTCTACAGAGCAAGCCCAGGAGTTTTGGCCGATTTATCACGAATACAAGCGTAAAGTTGATTCACTCACCAACGCAATGCGGCAGAAACGCGAAGAATTACCGGATGCTGAAAATATGAGTGAAGAACAGGCTGCACAATACATAGAAGCCGAGTTGACGCGTTTTGAGCGATCGGCCGGGTTAAGGCGCGAATACACAGAAAAGAAGCTCGAAGTGCTGTCCGTTAAACAGGTGGCTTTGCTTTTTGAAGCAGAAAGAGAGTTTAACCGGATGATTTTCAGGGAGGCCCAACGGCAACACCGCCGAAACGACAGAGATAATTCCGGTAACTAATCCTTTCTTGCATGATCAAACTGATAGGAGATACAATGCCTTTTTAGTAGGATAAGGTTAATCCGGTTTCTTCAATAATACCAAAATTACACCACTACCCGGGAACAGTTGATTTTCCCGGGTAGTTTGTTTATGACCTATAAGATAACTATCCTGCGTTATGACAAATCCCAGTTTTGCAGATTACATATTATCTATCCGTCCAGGAGTGGTCATTCGACGTCTATAGTACAAACATACCGCTCCGGAATGGATATTTAGATGACTCCCTCAGGGTTAAAACGAAATTGCAGGAAAAATTGAGCGCCTGGACTTATTCTGCTTTTTTGGCAATGTATCCCGTATAAAACCATGCTCCACCAACCAGCGCCAGGTCTTTCAGCAATGAGGTCGGTTCGGCTCCGCCCAGAGTTGCCGGCAGATGAATGGTCAATACGAAAATAAGCAACATCAGACCTAACAGAAAGCTGGCCCAATAGTCCCAGACCTGAATAATGATACTGATGGCAGCCCCAACGAGTGCAATACCGGTAATGATAACCCAAAATACCGGGAAAGGAAGCCATTGTGGAATTATACCTGCCATATCACTGGCATTCATAAAATGAAAAATGCCAAAAAGTAACATTGGGATGGCAAACAGAAATCTGGAAATGTGTTTGGTTAGAATGTTCATAACGTTAATTTTGGTTCATAAATGGTTTTACTGGCAATGTTGAATATAACTCATATTCAGAACATTATAAAATAAAAGTACCTTGTTTACAGCGGATAAATAAATTTTATCAAATAAAAATATCAAAAAAATTTGTTTAATTCAAAAAAAGTTTTATACATTTGTACTGTATTAGTTATGTAGAACACTAAAACATTAACAATGGTTCAGATAGACAAACTTCATTTTGGTTATACAAGGAAACGTCCCTTGTTTACCAACCTTGATCTGCAATTGCTTCCGGGCAATATTTATGGCCTTTTGGGCAAGAATGGTGCAGGTAAAACATCCCTTTTAAAGCTCATAGCCGGACTGGTTTTTCCCTGGGAGGGACAATGTATGGTTAACGGCTTTGAATCAAGAAAACGCATACCTGAATGTCTGGCTGATATTTGTCTGATTCCGGAAGAATATCATTTGCCGTCGGTTCGTATTTCGCGTTACGTCTCGTTAAATGCCCCTTTTTATGAACGATTCGACCATGAGAAGCTGGCCTGGCTGTTAAAAGAGTTTCAGCTTAATCCTGAACAAAAAATCAACCAGCTGTCATTCGGGCAAAAGAAGAAGTTTTTGCTGGCATTCGGCTTGTCGACATCTGCAAGGCTTTTATTGATGGACGAACCTACCAATGGTCTCGACATACCCTCAAAAAGTCAATTTCGCCGGGTGATCGCTGCTTCACTCAATGAAGAACAAAGCGTGGTTATTTCGACCCATCAGGTGCGTGACCTTGAAAGCCTGATCGATCCGGTTATCATTATTGATGAAGGACGTATCATCTTTCAGCAGTCCCTGGAAGCGATCTCATCATCGTTGCTGTTCGAAACCCTTCCTGAGATAAAAGAGAATAAGCAACCCATTTATTATGAGGAAGCGCTGGGAGGATATGCCGCCATTATTCCCAACAATGAAACCAAAGAGACAAAAATGGATCTGGAACTGCTGTTTAACGGGGTAGTTGCTAATGCCAATGGCGTAAATAAAGCATTTCAACAAACAGAGCTGAATGAGAAACATGATAACAGCCTTCTATAGCATAAGCAATTCATTCGAGTTTATAAGAGTCATTATTATCTGAATAACAAGAAAAAATAGAAAAATCATGAGACATATATTTGTTTTTAAACGCTTCTTTCTGCTTGGCAGACGGCAGGTTTTGTCCCATGCAACCGCATGGTTGACCGCTTTTGGCGCTGTAGGAGGTACATTGCTTGTACTTGCCTTGCTTATTGGCTATTTTCAGCCGGCCAATATCGTATCTTTACAGAGCTTATTCTTTACAGGGCTTTTTATCGGAGGGTATATCTTTTCCAGTACCATTTTTAATGAATTGCATCACCCTCAAAGAAGCAGCCAGTATCTCACGCTTCCGGTCTCTGTTACAGAACGGGTTCTTGCATCATGGCTCATCACAGGTATCCTTTTCCCGGTAGTCATGTTTCTGACTGCTATGATCGTCAACCTGATAGTTGAAATCACCTTCAATCTGACACCTTTTCCCGGCCTGTTTTCCCAAGCTAGCCGGACTACCGTAAGTGTCTACATCGTGACCCAATCGATATTTCTGTTCGGGGCCGCCTATTTCAAGAAAAATCATTTTTTAAAAACCATTCTGAGCCTGTTCGTATTGTTTATTGTTTTTAACAGTATAATGGGACTTGTTGGATGGGCATTGCTGTCACCTTTTTCGTCGGCAGGCGAGTTGGATATCGACATGCAAAATATGTCACCAGGTATGCATCTCGTTGTAATGGACTACATACCCACCACAGCCCATATACTGTTTAACTATTTGATGCTCCCATTTTTCCTCGTTGTAACATGGTTCAGTCTGAAAGAAAGGCAGGTGTAATAATGGACTTTAAAAACGGTCAACCCATTTATTTGCAGATAGCAGACTATATCTGTGAACGTATCCTCAAGAAGGACTGGAAGGAGGGAACAAAATTACCTTCTATCCGCGATACCGCCGTAAAGCTTGAGGTTAACCCCAATACGGTCATACGAACCTATAATTTCCTGCAGAACAAAGGGATTATCTATAACCAGAGGGGCATAGGCTATTTTGTAGCTGAAGGGGGCGTTCAGAAAACTATGACATTTAAAAAGGAAATCTTTGTCAGGGAAGAATTACCGAGGATTTTTCATACAATGGATATCCTCAGGCTTGACACAAAAGATATCGAAAAGTATTATCAACGATATAAACTATATGACACACCGGCAACATGACATGATCCGGTTGTCTATCTTATATGCTTCGTTTAACCAATTCATTAATCTCAAATAATTTGTCTTTGTGATGAAAACAACCAACAGAATTTTATTAACCGCTTTTATAGTGCTTATCCTGTTAATGATAGCCGTTATTGTTTCAGTACGTTTTTCTTTGGCGGAAGAGCTTGTCCGGGGAAGTGGCGAAGTTATTGAAGAAGAACGGATGATTGATCCTTTTAATTCCATTGAGGCAAAAGGTAACCTGCAAATTTTGCTGCAACAAAATGATCAGGAACGGGTCATGGTTGCCGCTGATGATAATCTGCTTGATCTGATAGAAACCTATGTTAATGGTAACACCTTGTATATCAATTTATTAAAGCCGGTAGGGCATTATGAAAAAATGGAAGTCACTGTGGCATTCAGCGATCTGGATGCACTGGAAATTTCGAGAAATGGGAGGGCAGAAGCGCCTGATGGTATTCGAAGCGACTATTTTACCCACAAATTGCATTCCGGTGCCAAAAGTACATTACATATAAATGTTGATGAACTGACGCTTGATTTGTCATCCGGCGCACATGCAAAGCTCTCCGGATCAGCATCTTTGATGAATGCGGAGAGTTCATCAGGTGCTTCACTTGATGCTACAGATCTTGAGATATCTGTATGTTCCATCAAAGCCAGCAGCGGTGCCACCAATAGCCTGTTTGTTACATCTGATCTGTCGGCAAAAGCCAGCAGCGGTGGTGTTATTCGTTACAGCGGAGATCCAACCATTACAAGTATGCAATCGTCAAGCGGAGGAAGAATTATAAAATAAATATACTATAGAAATGTAAATCCGTTCCGAAAA
>JAWLDT010000009.1:6681-56923 GCA_041686485.1 Bacteroidales bacterium
AATGTGTAAATGTTTCATAATGCATAGATCAATATTTTATTCGGGAAAGTCATTCAAAGTTGAAGCACGAATTAACACAAATATTCCACGTATGCTGGAAATTCATTCAATAAAGTATTATGAATAACAGGCTAAATGCATGGACTGAAATGTTATATAATTAATATTATGTTAAATAGCAAATTCTGAAACAAACGGGGAACAATAACCTTGCTCCCCGTTTGTTATTACTTCTAAACCTGCAGTGCAAACATGTTTTGTTTGCAACAATAATTTTACTTTTCTTTATTCTTGTTCTTCTCCGAAATGTTTTTCATAGATTTCCCTGATCTCCTCCAGTTTATCTTCCTGATCAGTCCTTGCATAAAGATCTACCAGTGAAATAATAACATTCCGGTAGCTGGGGTCATCTTCATCGATCATTTCTTTGGCTCGTTCCAGGTAAGGTTGGGCTTTAAGCCATACTTCCTTGAACTCTTCCTCGGTTTCCCGGTATTGTTCAAAATCCTGGGTCTCCCGTAACTCTTCCTCTGCTTTCTCGAAAATTCTTAATCCTTTATTGAAGTACAATACACCCAGGTTATATACGGCGTCAAAATATTCAGGATCCAGTTCAATGGCTTTCTCATAGGCCTCTACTGCCTGTTCAAAAGCAAACGCTCTTTCCTTTTCTGTATAGGAATCATCTTCCGCCATTTTGTCATAGTTGGCACCTAAGGCAAAATAAAGACCCGGATTATCCGGTTCTCTTTCGATGGCGATATTAAGTACTTCTTCAGCCTGTTCGGTGTCACCGGTAAAAATATGTATGTTGGCTTCATTAAAAATCAGGTCCAGATTTTCGGGATATCGTTCACGGCCTTCCTTGATATACTCGGTAGCCTGGGTGGTGTCACCCAATTCCATAGAGATGTTAGACAGTGAAGAATAGATATAAGGCTCATCATGTTCTACTTCCCTGAGTTTGAGATATAACGACTTTGCCTGTTCAAAATCATTGGCTAACTCTGTTGTGAGGGCGGCATTATACAGGGTTGAATAGTCTACTTGCTCTCCTTCCGCTGTAAACTCTTGTTCTAATTCGTAGGCACGCAAAAAATAGTCGCTGGCAGTATCCCAATTTTCCTCGTTATAAGCCTCCACGCCGGCATTGAATACCACTTCCGATAACAATAGCTTGGCTTGTTGGAGTTCGAGAATAAGCGTACCTTCTTCATCCAGCTCTTCTGCTTTTTGGATGGCCTCATCGCCTTTTTCAACCGGATTATCTGCAAGTTGGCGATACTCTTCTTCCTCTGCGATAGCGATTTGAAGATATAAACGACCTTTCACAAGCCAGTATTCCGCATCTTCTTTGAGTGATTCATCTTCTTCGACGGTTTGCTCGAGGGTTTCTTTAGCTTCAATCAGATCACCCCTGTCTACTTCACGCTCGGCCTGCGATACGCTTGGACCAAATAATGCGGCACAGCCTGAGAGCAGTGCAACGGATAGCACAAATATTAATGTACGTTTCATTTGATTTGATTTTTGGTTTGCAAAAAGATTAGTATTAAATGGGTTATTATTATTTACAAATGTAAGAAAATCTTATAAAATATAAACTATTTGCCATATCATGTCTTTATGTCATCTGACTGTACGCCGTTTCCGTTAAGGTCTTTTTCCTTTACTTTGGTTACGGCAGCAATTTTATCGTTTTTCTTCAGGGTTATCAGCCTTACGCCCTGGGTGGCGCGTCCCATCTCCCGGATATCTGAAACAGGAAGGCGAATGGTCAGTCCGGATTTATTGATGATCATCAGATCATCCTGATCACTCACATTCACCATATTAATAAGCGGTCCGGTTTTATCAGTCACATTCATTGTTTTTACACCTTTCCCCCCTCTGTTTGTAATGCGGTACTCATCCAGAATAGAACGTTTCCCGTAGCCTTTTTCACTGACTACCAGGATGCTGCTCATTGGGTCTTCAACACAAACCATACCAATAACTTCGTCGTCCTGTCCGGATTTGGTTATCCCTTTTACACCAGATGCATTTCTTCCGATAGGCCTGACGGTATTTTCCTTGAAACGGATTGCTTTACCACTGCGAAGACCAATAAGAATATCATTCTGGCCATTGGTAAGAGAAGCTTCCAGTAGCTCATCCCCTTCCCGGACGTTGATGGCGATGATCCCGTTGCTCCTGGGTCTGCTATAGGACGACAGGCTTGTTTTTTTAATGATTCCCTGCTTTGTGCACAGTATAATATAGTGATTATCAGTATATTCGTTGTCGGTCAGGTCTTTGACATTGACAAATGCTTTGATTTTATCATCCTGCGGGATATTAATAAGATTCTGTATGGCTCGTCCTTTTGACGTTTTGGTTCCTTCAGGAATTTCAAACACCCGCATCCAGAAACATTTGCCCTGTTCGGTAAAAAACAACATATAGTTGTGGTTTGACGCTACAAACAAGTGTTCGACAAAATCATCGTCGCGGGTCATGGAGCCTTTGCTGCCACTTCCTCCCCTGCCCTGCGTCCGGAATTCTGATAGCAGCGTACGCTTGATATAGCCACGATGGGAAATGGTGATAACCACATCTTCATCCGGAATGGTATCTTCTATACGGAAATCATTGGCGGTATATTCAATCTCTGTACGTGTGTTATCACCGAATTTCTCTTTTATCTCCTGCAGTTCTTCTTTGATAATATTCATTCGCAGGGAGACGTCGGCGAGGACGGAGTTATAGTAATCAATTTTGTTTAGCAGGTCATTATATTCGTTTTGAATTTTGCCCCTTTCAAGGCCGGTCAGGCGTTGCAGTCGCATATCGAGAATGGCTTTCGCCTGGGCTTCAGAAAGGTCAAAGTTTTCCATCAGACCGGCTCGTGCTTCATCCGGTGTTTGCGAAGCCCGTATCAGGGCAATCACTTCATCAATGTTATCCAGGGCAATAAGGAGTCCTTCAAGGATGTGGGCACGTTTTTTGGCTTCCCTCAGCTCGTATTCAGTCCGCCGGATCACCACCTGGTGGCGATGATCCACATAATGCGCAATAATATCTTTGAGGTTTAGCAGTTCAGGTCTGCCATTTACCAGGGCAATGTTATTGACATTAAAGGAAGTTTGCAGGGCGGTATGCTGGTAAAGCTGATTCAGAACGACATTGGGAACGGCATCTCTCCTGAGCTCATACACAATGCGCAGCCCGCTACGGTCAGACTCATCGCGAATGTCGGTAATGCCTTCTATCTTCTTATCATTGACAAGATCAGCTGTTTTCTTGATCATTTCGGCTTTATTCACCTGGTAGGGTATCGAAGTGACCACAATGCTTTCTTTGCTGCCCTGGCCTTCTTCGAAGGTGGCTTCGCCACGCATGACAACACGCCCTTTACCGGTTTCATAAGCATCCTTTACCCCCCCGTGGCCATAAATCAGTCCGCCTGTCGGAAAGTCAGGTCCCTTGATATATTGCATGATTTCTGCAATGGTAATATCATTATTATCAATGTAAGCGTTGATGCCATCTACCACCTCCCCGAGGTTATGCGGTGGCATGTTGGTGGCCATCCCGACAGCGATCCCTGATGCCCCATTTACCAGAAGATTGGGAATCTTGGAGGGCAGTACGGTCGGCTCCTTAAGCGTATCGTCGAAGTTAAGCTGATAATCAACGGTTTCCTTGTCAATATCAGCCATCATCTCTTCCGATACCTTTTGCATCTTGGCTTCAGTATATCGCATCGCTGCCGGGCTGTCACCATCTATGCTGCCAAAGTTACCTTGTCCGTCGACCAGCGGATAACGCAAAGACCAGGTCTGCGCCATACGTACCATCGTGTCATACACAGAACTATCTCCATGTGGATGATACTTACCCAACACCTCCCCTACTATTCTGGCAGATTTTTTGTAGGGTCTGTTACTGAGGATGCCTAATTCATACATTCCGAACAGCACGCGACGGTGTACCGGTTTTAACCCGTCGCGAACGTCAGGTAGAGCCCTCGACACAATGACAGACATCGCATAATCAATATATGCCGACTTCATCTGTTCTTCAATATCAACTTTTAAGATCTTTGCTTCTGACATGCTGTAAACCAATAAATTATGATGTAAATGTTTTTAAAAATCAAACATACGAAAATACGTTTTTTTTCTGTACGAACGTTGTTTAATTGAGGGTTTAACCTGTATCTTTCTAACAATTGCCGTTAATTATTGTTAATACTATGTAATTGTTTTTTCGTTTTTGATTAATATTGTATTGAATAAAATTTGAGTAAAAAATATGGAAGCAAAATTTTCGCCAGTCGTAAAAGATGTGATTACTTACAGCCGTGAAGAGGCTTTACGTAATGGCAATGAATATATAGGTATTGAGCATTTTCTCCTGGGTTTGATCCGGGAGGGTGAAAATGTGGCCGTACAAGTGCTGCATCAGCTTGGTGTAGACGTACATCAAATCAAAAAGAGCATTGAGAAAACCATAAAGGGACAGCCTTCCTCCCAACAGAATGCTGAAAATATACCGCTTGTCAAGCAGGCTGAACGTGTTTTAAAAATCACATACCTGGAAGCCAAATTATTTAGCAGTGATCTGATCTGTGCCGAACATTTGCTATTGTCGATCTTAAAAGACCATGACAATCTGGCAACCCGTTTGTTGCACCAGCAGGGTGTTGATTATCAGCTTATCAAAGAAGAACTGAAGCATATGCAGAATGAGTTTGATGAAGAATCCTCTTCGCAGGAGATGCGTGATGAACTTTCGCCCAGCGAGGATGATGATGCCACTGAAGGAGGTGGCGGGTTTGGTGGTTCTTCTATGAAAAAAGGCGCTGAAAAATCGACGACGCCTGTTCTGGATAATTTTGGCCGTGATCTTACCAAAGCGGCCGAAGAAGACCGGCTTGATCCGGTTGTCGGCCGTGACAATGAGCTGGAACGTATTGCACAGATACTCTCGCGCCGTAAGAAAAACAATCCCATTCTGATCGGAGAGCCAGGTGTCGGAAAATCAGCCATCGCCGAAGGGCTTGCCCTGCGTATTGTTGAACGTAAAGTAAGCCGTGCTTTGTTTAGTAAGCGGATTGTAACGCTTGATCTGGCTTCTCTGGTGGCCGGTACCAAGTACCGCGGTCAGTTTGAAGAGCGTATGAAAGCCTTGCTTAATGAGCTTGAAAAGAACCCCAATGTGATCCTGTTTATTGATGAGCTGCACACGATTGTTGGTGCCGGTGGCGCATCAGGCTCTCTTGATGCATCAAATATGTTTAAACCGGCCCTCGCCCGTGGCGACATTCAATGTATCGGAGCCACAACCATGGATGAATATCGTCAGCATATTGAAAAAGATGGTGCCCTGGAACGCCGTTTCCAAAAGATCATCATCGACCCGACAACCGCTGAGGAAACCATTGAAATCCTCAACAATATTAAATCCAAATATGAGGACCATCACCTCGTACATTACTCCGAAGAGGCGATCAAATCATGTGTGCATTTAACCGACCGTTACCTGAGTGACCGCTATCTGCCCGATAAGGCGATTGACGCAATGGATGAGGCCGGTTCCCGGGTACATATTACCAATATTAAGGTGCCTGAAAGCATTATCAACATTGAAGGGCAGATCGATACAGTCCGTGAGGAAAAAACCAAAGCCATCAAAAGTCAGAAATATGAGCAGGCTGCTCAATACAGGGATCAGGAGCGGGAGCTCATGGATCAGCTTGATGCTGAAAAAAGGAAATGGGAAGAGGAAAGCCAGCTGAATCGTGAAGTGGTTACCGATAATAATGTATCAGAGGTCGTCTCTATGATGACCGGAGTTCCTGTGCAGCGTATTGCCCTGAATGAAAGTGAGCGGTTGATCAATATGGAAGCGGATTTGGAGAAGAGCGTTGTTGGTCAGCAGGATGCCATCAGAAAGATTGTCAAAAGTATCCGGCGTAACCGTGCTGGTCTCAAGGATCCGGCCAAACCCATCGGTTCATTTATCTTTTTGGGTCCGACCGGCGTAGGTAAAACACACCTTGCCAAGGTGTTGTCACAAAATTTGTTTGATACCGATGAGGCCATTATCCGTATTGACATGAGCGAATATATGGAAAAATTCGCTGTTAGCCGGCTGGTCGGAGCACCACCCGGATATATCGGATATGAAGAAGGCGGACAGCTTACGGAGAAAGTACGGCGTAAACCTTACTCGGTACTGTTGCTGGATGAAATTGAGAAAGCCCATCCGGATGTCTTTCACCTGTTACTTCAAATGCTGGATGATGGACAATTGACCGATAGCCTGGGGCGTCGTGTTGATTTCAAGAACACCATTATAATTATGACGTCCAATATTGGTTCGAGACAGCTGAAAGATTTTGGTATGGGTGTCGGTTTTAACACGCCTGCGCGACAGGCAGCATCCAAAGAGTACACGCAGAGTGTCCTTGAAAACGCCCTCAAGAAAACCTTTGCCCCTGAATTCCTGAACCGGGTTGACGATGTGGTCATTTTTGACAACCTTCAGAAAGAGCATATCTTTAAGATCATTGACATTGAGCTGAAGCATCTGTTTAAGCGTGTTGATGAAATGGGATATGAAATCAGGCTCACCGAAGCCGCCAAAGACTTCATAGCGGATAAAGGATGGGATCCATCATTCGGCGCCCGGCCGCTGAAGCGTGCTATCCAGAAATACCTGGAAGATCCGTTGGCCGAAGAGATTATCCGGAGTGATCTGGCGGAGGGTGATATCGTTGAAGTGGATCATCAGGAAGGTGATATTGAAGTGCGAATCCGGGTGATTCGTGCCGGTGAAGCGGAAAGCGAAACAAAAACCAAATCGGGTAACACCAAAAAAGGCAAAGGAACCAAACAGAAAAAGAAAACCTCAGAAGATAATACTACCAAAGAAGAAAATAAAGAAACAAAAGATTCTTAATGGTTTTTATTGAGATGATGGTTTGTTTTCCAGGCCAAAAAAAAGGGAAGCTGTCAATTGGTTGACAGCTTCCCTTTTTTGGGAGAGGCCATTGCTTAGATATTTATCTTGTAATGGCTGATGTCTTTCGCTTCAAAGCCAAATATGGTCTCTTCCCTGGCTTTATTTTCTGATTCAGCTTTTCGGATAAAAATTTCGGCGGATGACTTAAACCGGTTGTCCCGCTGACAATCCTGCAAAAGCAGGTATCCCATGATGATATAGCCGGCCATTTCCACGAGTCTTCTGGCGTGAAAGTCCGTAACTTCGTCATTTTTCATATTCTGAATATGCTCAACCGACGCTTCATAACGTTCAGTAAGGTGTCTCAGTTTTTGTTTGATATGATCATAGTCAGGGCTGACCTCGGTTTCTTCATATTCACGTATGAGGCCCAGGTAGGTGCCGTTTACCACGCCACGAATGGCGGCAACCACCTGCAATTGTGATGTTCCTTCGTAAATATTGGTGATGCGCGCATCCCTGAAGAGCCGTTCCACGGGGAAGTCTTTCATATAACCGGGGCCACCGTGAACCTGCAATGCATCATAGGCAACTTCATTACAGAACTCACTGGATAGAAGTTTTATCAAAGGTGTCAGCACATCTGCCATGCGCTGGTGATGTTTAAGCTCTTTACGCTGTTCCGGCTCCAAACTGCCGTCTTCCATAAGTATGTTATAGGATTTGTAAATATCCACATAACGGGTGGTTTCATACAACAAGCTTCTTGCTGCATCAATCTTGGCACGCATCAGGGAGATCATTTCATATATGGCAGGAAACTGCAAAATGGGTTTCCCAAACTGTTCCCGTTCACGGGCATACTTGATGGCTTCATGGTAGGCTGCTTCCGCAATACCGACCGACTGGGCACCAACGCCCAATCTGGCAGAGTTCATCAGCGACATTACATATTTTATCAGCCCCATTTTTCGGCTGCCAATCAGTACTGCCGGTGCATCTTTAAATACGAGCTCGCAGGTCGGTGACCCTTTAATGCCAAGTTTATTCTCAAGACGTCGCACTTTTACGGCCTTGTGTTTGCGGTCATATAAAAAGAGTGACAATCCCCGGCCGTCGGTGGTATTTGCTTCCGAACGGGCCAGCACCAGGCTGATGTCTGCATCTCCGTTGGTAATAAATCGTTTTACACCGTTGAGCTTCCATTCACCCGATTTTTCATCCTGGGTTGCTTTCAGCTGAACGGCCTGCAAATCACTTCCGGCATCCGGTTCGGTCAGGTCCATGGAAGCAGTAGCTCCCTGGTTAAAACGGGGAAGGTATTCATCCTTGATGGCATCATCCGCGAACTCGTGAATGGTCTCTGCACAATCCTGAAGACCCCAGATGTTGGCAAAACCCGCGTCAGCACGTGATACCAGCTCCGCTGCCATTACATAAGGAACCATGGAAAAGTTCAGACCACCATATTTTCGGGGCAGTGACATTCCGATCAGACCAGCTTTGGTTAGTTTCTCAAGGTTCTGGGCGGTACCGGGGGCATAAACCACTTCATTGTCTACGAGCTTGGGGCCAAAAGTGTCAACAAGTTCAGCATTGGGGGCAATGGTATCACCACATATCTCCCCCACTATGTCAAGCACCTGTTGATAGCTGTCAAGCGTATCTTCAAAATCCGCAGGTGCATAATCATAGGTATCCTTTTCAGTAAAATCCTTCTCTCTCAACCTGATGATCTTTTTCATCAGCGGGTGATTCAGATGGAATTGCAGTCCTGGATTATCGGTAAAAAAGTTAGCCATTGTTATCTGGGGTTTTACTGGATATTTTTCTTATAATACTTAATCATTTTTGGCAGGATGTCCTCCAGATTTCCGATGATGGAGTAATCGGCAATTTCGTTGATGGGTGCTTTCGGGTCATTGTTGATGGTAATGATCTTGGCTGATTCACTCATACCGGCGGTATGCTGCACTGCGCCGGAAATACCGCACGCGATATACAGCTTCGGCCGGACAGTTACACCGGTCTGACCTACCTGGCGCTCATGATCTACAAAGCCAGCATCAACAGCAGCACGTGAGGCGCCAACGGTACCTCCGAGCACATCGGCCAGCTCAAAAAGCATATCGAAATTTTCTTTGGAGCCAACACCATATCCACCGGAGACAATGATGGGTGCCCCTTTGATATTGACTTTCTTTTGCTCCATGTGCCTTTCAAGTACTTTTACCGGAAACGGAGCATCTGCCAGCAGCTTTTCCGTGTCTATTTTCTTCAGGCTGCCTTTATAGTTATTGTTCAACACCTCCTGCTTCATCACCCCTTCCCTGACGGTGGCCATCTGTGGGCGCGTTTCAGGGTTGATAATGGTGGCAATGATATTGCCGCCAAAAGCCGGTCGTATCTGATATAATAAATTGGTATAAGTCTTGCCGCTTTTGTTGTCTTTGTGGTCACCAAATTCAAGACTGGTACAGTCGGCGGTAAGCCCGCATTGTAAACGGGAAGCAAGCCTTGGTGCAAGATCACGGCCTATCGGCGTTGCCCCGAAAAGGGCTACCTCCGGCTTGATCTGTTCCATCAGGCCAACCATCAGGTGGGCATGCGGATGGGTGGTATATGGCGTCAGGCGCTTATCATCGGCAACATGCAGCACATCTACTCCATAAGGATAGATTTTTTTCTCTATACCTTTCAGATCATGACCAACAACAGATGCCTCCAGCTTACAGTCCAGCTCGTTGGCCAGCTTTCTGCCTTTGGTTAACAACTCCAGACTGACATCTGCGACCTTGCCTTCATCTATTTCACAATAAACAAATATATTATTCATCTTTCAGGAATTTTCAATTGGTAAAGTAATTAACCGATGACGTGGCTTTCAATAAGTTCTTTCATCAGGCGATCAATGTCCTTATCTTCACTGGAGAGTATAACAGACTCTTTGGCCGCCAAAACAACATTTTCGATCTTTTTAACCTTCGTAGGTGAGCCCGATAAACCTAACTGGTCTGGATTGGTATCTATATCAGACGCACCCCATTCGTCAATTTGAAGGTAAGGTTTGTTGGTGAGCATCTCCGTATAGTCTTTGGTCTGCTCCTGTAGCTCGGAAACAGTTTTTGCGTTTTTGAATTTCATCAAAAGCTTTGCATTCCGTGGCCGGCAATTGGCTGCTGAGCTGTGAATGGTCAAAAGCGCCGGTAAAGGGGTTGAAACAACTTCTGTACCTCTGTCGAGTCTCCTTTTGATCGTTAGCTCATCATCTTTGATCGAAGTAATCTCTTCTGTATAGGTAACCTGTGGTAAATCAAGCTTGTCGCCGATCTGTGGTCCTACTTGTGCCGTATCTCCGTCGATAGCCTGCCTTCCGGCAATGACCAGGTTATAGGGCTCCATCTTCCTGATAGCCTGCGCCAGGGTATAGGAAGTGGCCAGGGTATCTGAGCCTGCAAACTTTCTGTCAGTAAGCAGGTACCCCTTATCGGCCCCACGATACAGTGCCTCTCTGATAATTTCAGCAGCCCGTGGCGGCCCCATGGTTAGAAGTATAATCTCGGCATCCTTGCGTTGCTCCTTGATGCGCAGGGCTTGTTCAAGGGCGTGTAAGTCTTCCGGATTAAAGATGGCCGGTAATGCCGACCTGTTTACTGTCCCGTCTGCCTTCATGGCATCTTTGCCTACATCCCGTGTGTCCGGCACTTGTTTGGCTAAAACAATAATTCGGAAACTCATGTTTCTGTTTTTTTCGTATGCATTAGGTGTTAAAAATGTCCGGCAAATATATGAAAATAATTGAAAAAGCTTTCGATACCTGTTCTCATTGCCGGCCTTCGGACATGGATTTTACTTATCCGATTGATGATCATGACAATCGCCCTTGCAGATAAAACAGTCGTTGATCAATTGATCACTGATACCCATGCTTGAATAACCTCCATCGTTGTAGATGTTTTGCATCGTTACCTTGCGTGTCAGATCTGAAAACAGGGTTACACAAAAATCAGCACAGTCATCAGCAGTTGCATTGCCTAATGGCGACATGCAGCCGGCAAAGTTATAGAAGCTGTTGAACCCTTTGACGCCTCTGCCTGCACTTGTATAGGTAGGTGATTGTGAAACGCTGTTTATGCGGACTTTCCTTTTGATGCCGTAGTGATAACCAAAACTCCTGCATATCGACTCCAGCATGGCTTTTGCTTGTGCCATATCGCCATAACTGGAAAAGGTACGCTGGGCGGCTATATAACTCAAAGCTACAACAGAACCCCATTCATTGATGGCATCCATTTTATAGGCTGTCTGCAATATTTTATGTAAAGAGATGGCAGAAATATCCATTGTTTTCAGCATGTTGTTGTAATCCAGATTGGTATAATGCTTGTCTTTACGAAGATTCGGCGACATACCCACCGAATGTAAGATAAAGTCAACATTGCCTCCCAGGCATCTCTGGGTAATCTTAAACAAACGTTCAATGTCTTTCAGGTTTGTTACATCGGCGGGTACGACCTCGCTGTTTGTTTTTTCGCCGAGCGTTTTAATATCCCCTTTTCGCAACGCAATGGGTGCATTGGTAAGGATAAATTCGGCACCCTGTTCATGGGCTTTTTCGGCTACTTTCCAGGCAATGGATTTATCATCCAGTGCACCAAAAATAATACCCCTTTTACCTGTTAAAAGTTTATGATTCATCAGTTTATAAATTTGCAAAAATGTCTAAATGTCAAAAGGTCTGGAAGTCAAAAAGATAAAAAATTGAGGGATTGCGATTACAAACAATCATCCCCCTGTGTGTCGATTCCTTGGCATGTAGTTTTCATATATCTTAATCTGTTTCTATTTTTGTTTATTAAAGATAAGTTCTTTTGCGGTTTCCTCCATCACTTTTGATGGTTTTTCTCCGCCAAGCATTTTGGCTGTTTCTGCTATACGCCCTTGATTATCAAGGAGATGTACATGCGTTTTGGTCATATCATCAACTGTGGATTTATAGACAAGCATATGTGTTTGCCCCCTGGAGGCAATCTGGGGTAAGTGTGTAATGGTAATAACCTGCATATTGTTCGACATGCGATCCAATATATTGGCCACTTTGGTACTTGTTTCTCCGGATATGCCGGTGTCAATCTCATCAAAAATAATGGTCGGCAATAATTTTTTTTGAGAGATCATGCTTTTGATGGATAACATAAAGCGGGATAATTCACCTCCTGAGGCAATTTTCGATAAGGGTTTCAGTTCACCCCCTACATTGGCATTAAACATAAATGTCAGATGGTCGATTCCGTTTTGTGAGAGGGAATCAAGGTACTCCTGCCGGATATCGAACCGGGCTCCCGGCATTCCAAGGTCTTTGAGCAGAGACAAAACTTCTTGTTTGATGCTGGGTATGGCATTTTTTCTTACGGATGAGATTTCCGTTGCCTGGACTTTCAGCGTGTCTGCCAATTCTTCAACTTCTTTTGACAAGTCTTCTATGCGGCTCTCCAGGGAAGTGGTTTCGTTGATTTTTTGTCCATAGGATTCTTTCATTTGAATCAGCTCATGAACGTCGTTAACGTTGTGCTTCATCAGCAATTTATTGATGGTGTCGAGTCTGGCCTCCAGTTTAGAGGCATGCTCAGGGTCATAGGAGACTTCATCCTGCTGGTGTTCTGTTTCTTCGGCGATGTCCTTTGCTTCAATAGCCAGCGAGTCAATGCGTGAAGCAAGTTCCCGGTAGTTATCACCAAACTGCCCGAGCGGTTTAAGCAAAGCAATTATTTCATGAAGGGCGTCAAGCACGTTAATCTCGGCATTTTTAAAGAGGTAAGTTGCTTTTTCCAGGGCATATTTGATTTCTTCAGCATGTTTGATAATGGTCATCTCAGATTCCATTTGCTGAAATTCGCCGGGGTCAGGCGCTGCCTTTTCCAGTTCTTCATATTGATATTGAAAATAGTCGAGCTGGGTTTTGGCTGATTGTTCTTTTTCCCTTAATTCCTGGAGTTCCTGTTGCTTTTGGCGGTATTTTTTGAAAAGGCGTTGGTATTGTTCTACACGATCAAGGTTATGGGCATAGCTGTCCACGACATCAAACTGAAAAGATGAGGTACCCACCAGCAGGCTTTCATGTTGGGAGTGAATGTCGATCAGGTGTTCCGTGATGGAACGCATGGCCTGCAAGTTAACGGGTGTATCATTGATGAAGGCACGGGATTTTCCACCCGGGGTTATTTCGCGCCGGAAAATGGAATGGTCATCGTAATCCAGGTCATACGTATCGAAGAGGGGTTTTATGGGAATTTCTGAGAGTTCAAAAGTACCTTCTATAATACATTTCCCGGATTTGTCATTCAGGACACCCGTGTCGGCCCGCTGGCCAAGGATCAGGGAAAGTGCCCCAAGCAATATAGATTTTCCGGCACCTGTTTCGCCCGTGATGACCGTAAGTCCATCGGAAAAATCGGTATCAAGCTTCTCTATCAGCGCATAGTTTTCAATGAGAAGGTGCTTTAGCATATAGATAAAAGATAAGGTTTACCTGCAAAGATAGTAAACTTTACTTTTATCAGTTACTGTCAGCAATCCGGCGGTACTTGGAGCTGTTTGAAGGGTCGATCTCTGTGAGGATTTCGATGGCATCATTTTGTTCCATGGCGGGTGCTTCCTCAAAAAGATTCACCAGTTCGTCGCTTTTGGCACGCATAATCAGCGGCATTAGCATGGTGTTGGGCTGTTCGCGATGGGCGCGTTGCAGTTGTTCAAGGGCCCGGACAACTTCGCCGCGGGCAAGGTCGATGTTGTCTGTCATTTTATCAAAACCCTGGCGGTGATACGTGTACATCGCCGCCCTCATGTCGCTATATCTGTTATTCAGCAGGTTTTCAACAAGCCAGTAGCGGTTTCGCTGGCTCTCAAATGATTTCCAGCCCGGCTCATTGGCGTTTTGTGCCTGATTCACGATCTGCTGGGCCTTATCAAAATAAGGTGTGCCACCCATCTCCACAAAGGTATCAAAATCAAATCCGATAATAATATATACGTAATAGGCAATCACTGAGGTCAGATTTGACTGGAAAGAGTTCTCTGCATATTCAAGTGGTTGGTTTTCCCTGTAACGAATTTGAAAGTCACGATCACGATGGCTGAATACGGGAGAATCGTATGATGTTTCGTATACCGGTCTGCGGGACTCTACCTGGATGCTGCCACGATATTCGTCCCCGCCGGTTCGTTCTTCAATGGTAATCTGTATGGATGCCTCTATTCGTTCGCGTGTTTCGAACTCATAGGGTGTCCAGCTGGTTTCATTGATAAACTCACGCAGGTCAGAGCGCAGGGTTTGCATAACCTGCCGTTCCGTTTCTGACATGCCTGGTGTTGAGATCGACACCTGGCAGTTCAACTCCTGGGCGTTTACGGAAGAGATGAACGCCAATGCTGTCAGCAAAAACAATATTTTTTTGGTTATCATGGGCACAAAAAATTCTCAAGTGTATCCGCTATATCTGCAGCAGCATCTTCTTTCTTTTTTAAAGAATAACGGGTAATTTCATTTTTATTGTCTATGATGGTGATCTTGTTGGTTTCATGCATAAATGCAGCACCTTTATCCCTGAGGGAGTTTAAGACAATAAAGTCGAGATTTTTGTTGGATATCTTTTGCCTGGCATTTGCTTCCTCATTATCTGTTTCCAGGGCAAAACCAGCCAACACCTGATCTTTTTTTGCAGCTCCCAGAGCGGCGAGAATATCTTTTGCAGGTACCAGCTTCAGCTCCATACCTGATGTGTTATCGGTTTTCTTGATCTTTTGACTGACCAATTTTTCAGGACGGTAGTCCGCGACAGCCGCAGCCATGATAGCGGCATGGCAATCATCATAAACGGCCATGCAGGCATTATACATTTCTTCCGCAGTTGTTACGCGTTTTATGTCAACGCCTCTACCTGGTGTCAATGACGAGGGGCCCGACACCAAATATACGTTGGCTCCTCTTGCTGCCAGTTCATCAGCCAGGGCATAACCCATTTTTCCAGAGGAGTGGTTCCCGATATAGCGTACAGGATCTATGCTTTCATGGGTTGGGCCGGCGGTAACCAGAATACGTTTTCCCTGTAATGACAGCCTTTCCCCTTTAAGGTAGCGGCTTACAACCGAAAAAATGGCCTCAGGCTCTTCCATACGTCCACGGCCTTCATAGCCACAGGCCAGGTAGCCCTCATCCGGTTCGATGATTTCGATATTCTGTTGCTGAAGGATGGCAAGGTTGTTCTTCACAGCAAAATGGTCATACATCTTGCAATTCATTGCCGGGGCAACAAACACTTTTTTGTTGAACGCCATTAAAGATGTACTCAGTGCGTCATCTGCAATACCGTTGGCATATTTTCCGATGATGTTGGCCGTGGCCGGGGCCACCACAAATACATCTCCCCAATCGGTTAATGAAACATGTTCGGTGGTATAATCATTCTGTTCGCCAAAAACCTGATCGTATACTTTGTTCTCCGAGAGTGATTCCAGGGTAACGCGGGTAATAAACCAAAAAGCATTGGGTGTTCCAACCACTTTCACTTCGGCATCAGCTTTTTTAAAAAGCCGTATCAGGGTGGCAGCTTTATAGGCTGCAATACCCCCTGAGATGCCAATTATGATTTTTTTACCTTTCAACATAGCGTTGTTTTAAAGGTAGCAAAAAGGCCGGTAGTCTATCAACGAAAGGCCAACTTATTGCTGCTCTCCCTCTTCTTCGGGTTGCCGGTAATATACCTCGCCGTTAAGAAATTCATTTATAGCAATAAGACTGGGTTTGGGAAGTTGCTCGTAGTATTTGGCAATTTCAATTTGCTCACGGTTCTCAAATACTTCTTCCAGGTTATCCGTGGAGCTGGCAAAGTCTTCAAGTTTTGTATTCAGCTCATCTTTCATTTCCTGGGATACCTGCTTCGCACGTTTGGAAATGATGACCACTGACTTATAAATATTGCCAGTTTCTTTGTCAAATTTCCTCAGGTCCCGCGTTTCGGTAGTTGATTCGGCTTTTATGTTTTTAAAGTCCATTTTATTTGGTATTGTTATCGGTTGTTTCTAATTGTTACGTTGTTCAGCAAGCTGCTCAATGGCGTTTTCTGCATTTTCTTTAAATCGTCTGGCCTCAGACATATATTCACTTTCGGGATAACGTTCGGCAAATTTGGTAAAAGCATTCAAAACATCTTCATAACGTTCTTCCTGACGCCGGCGAACACTGTTATAGGCATACTCATAATAGGCCTCAATGATCAGATATGTAGCTTCTTCCCTGTATCTGCTATCCGGAAAATCTTCAATCATTGTCTCAAATGTAGTAGCAGCCGCCACATAGTCTGAGATATTCATGTACAGTTTACCCTTTTCAAACCTTTTGGTTTCCAATTTTAATCGTAATTCATCAATCAGCTCATTGGCATCTGCCACCCTTTCACTGTTTGGGTAACGATTGATAAAATTTTGAAGTTCCCGTATGGCCTGCCTGCTGCTTGTCTGATCCAGGGAGTGCCTGGGGGATTCAAGGTATTGACAATAAGCACTAAGGTACAAAAATTCCTCGGCATGTTCACTGCGTGGAAATGATTCAACAAATGACTTAAAGTAATGACTTGCGAGGGTATATTGTCCCTGATGGAAATGTGCTTTGGCAAAATAATAATTGATCGTTTCTGCTTCAGCAGTTCCCCTGTAAACATTAATCACATCTGATAATAAGGTGATTGCCCGGTCATATTTTTCATCTTCATAATATTCAAGGGCCCTTTCATACTTAAGTTCATAATTATCACTTTGCAACAATCGCTGGTACTCGCTGCAGGACTGCAAAACAAACAAGAGCAATAAAAAACCTGAAATCGTGGTGATTCGCTTCTTTAACGACATGAACAACCTTCTGATTAGTGTAAAAGAAAAATTTTGGCAGCGTATTTTGCAGCTGACAGGGCGCAAAGGTAAGAAATTTTGGCGTTTTACAAATCCCAAAAATCCTTAATTTACCTTAGGTCCGCTTGATATCCAATCCACTAAACAACAGGGTACCACGAATGGTCAGGGTATTTCCGGCCTCATCATCGCCAGGTACGGCAGTTTTTCGTTTGTCATCCACGCCGGCAAAAAGGGATGTGACCGCCGTATTGACAGTCCAGCCATCCGGAACATGAATATCACAACCTGCAAAAATACAGGAAACATATAGTACTTTTTCTACACCTTTCTGCTGGGTGTCATCAAAAAAAACATCCGCACCGCCGAATATACAGGTAACTTCTCCCGCCATGGTGTCTTCTGAGGAGATATGTCTTTTCCCTTCACTGAACATAAAAAATGCCCTGTTACCACTTGTGTTGCTATCTCCGGTTTCATTGAGCGGATCTACTCCTTTTTTTTTAAACCACCTTCGTGGAAAAAGAAGCGTCACACCAGCGATTAAAAGGACAACCGGAATAGCTAACCGGATAAAGTCCCGTATGGGAATGGAAAAAACGTCCCTGGCTAAAAAAACACCTCCGATCAATATCAAAATCAGTCCTGTGTTTTTGTTTTCCCGGGTGGTCAAAAAATAGATCCCGAGAACCACCAGGATCATCTGCCACGATATCAGATAGGATGGTATATCTATCGGCAGAGAAATACCTGTAAAACGAAGTAACAGGATGGCTCCTGCTACAATAAATAAGAGGCCAACAAAGGACCTCCCTGAGATTGTGCCTGACATAACTTTGTTGTTTTGAAAATGAAAGATTAATTTAGCTAAATTACGATAAAATTTAATTTTGTGAGAAAAACTGTCTATATTTTGATAATATAGGCAGACTAAACATAAAGCAGTTTTTATCTGTTGTTATAATGATAAGGTTATATTGTTAAACAAAAATAATACACGGATAATTTCCTTTTTTCCGGATTCTAACAGATCGTTATGGGCAGACAAACAATTCGTATTACAGTAATTTTATTGATGGTCATGGTTTTCTTGCCGGCAATAACCATGGCTCAGCAAGGCAGAATTTCCGGGCGTGTCTATGATGCCGAAACCAATGAAGGGCTGCCTTTTGTAAACATTGTTATAGACGGTACGAATATTGGCAGCACGTCCGATATGGACGGAGAATTTTTATTTACGGGAATTGAACCGGGTTTTCTTCGTTTGAGGGCATCTGCTGTTGGCTATGAAACCCGGTTAAGCAGTGAGATTATGGTTATGGGCAACCGCACGGCCAATGTTGACATTGCTTTGCGGACAGAAAGTGTAGAGCTCGATGTGGTAGAAATAACCATATCCCAGTTTGAACGAAGTGAGGAAAGTCCTGTTTCACTTCGCCGCCTGGGAATCAAGGAAATTGAACGCAGTCCGGGTGCTAACAGGGATATTTCCCGGGTGATCCAAAATCTGCCCGGGGTAGCTTCCACTCCTTCTTTCCGTAATGATGTGATCATAAGAGGCGGTGGACCGGCTGAAAACAGTTTTTTCCTGGACGGTGTGGAGATTCCCAATATCAATCATTTTGCCACCCAGGGCGCAAGTGGTGGTCCTGTCGGCATCCTGAACACCGATTTTATCAGGGAAGTAGAGATGTATTCCGGTGCTTTTCCAGCCAATCGCGGAAATGCTTTAAGCTCTGTTTTTGAATTCCGGCAGGTAAATGGAAACAGCGACAGGGTCAACTTTCAAACCACGATCGGGGCCAGTGATGTAGCCTTGACGGCAGATGGTCCGATCAACTCCAAAACCACCTTCATCGCCTCTGCCAGGCGATCGTACCTGCAAGTTTTGTTTGACGTGGTCGGATTGCCTTTCCTTCCTACTTATAATGGTTTTCAGTTTAAAACCAATACCAGGATTGATAACAACACAACATTGAGCTTTATCGGGCTGGGAGCCATTGACCAGTTTGATCTGAACCTGGATCTGAACGAAACCAGAGAGCAACGTTTCATCCTCAACTCGTTACCGGTTAACGAGCAATGGAATTATGCATTAGGAGCTGTTCTGCGGCGTTTTAAAAACAATGGTAGCGAACGTTGGGTACTCAGCAGAAACATGCTTCGGAACATGGCCTATAAATATCCCGGAAACAATGAAGACCTTGACCGAATCTTTGACTATACCTCGGATGAGATCGAAAACAAATTCAGGTATGAACGTACCCTCAACTTTGGTGAGTACAGACTAAATGTGGGTGCAGGTACTGAATTTGCCAGGTATATAAATGATACGTTTCAACAGGTTTTTCGATTAAATCAGTTAGATACCATTGCCTATAAAACAAACCTGGATATGTTTAAATGGCAACTGTTCGGACAGGTAACGCGTCGTGTTCTAAATGAGCGGTTAACCCTCTCATTCGGCGTAAGAAGTGATGCCAACAATTATTCTTCCGACATGTCCAACTTGCTGGATCAGATATCACCAAGGTTATCAGCGTCCTATGAACTACGTGAGAATCTGTTTCTGAATTTCAATACGGGCCGCTTTTTTCAGTTGCCGGCTTATACAACGCTCGGATTTCGGGACAACCAGGGTGTACTCGTGAATCAGGAAAATGACCTGTCCTACATTTCGGCGGATCACCTGGTGGCTGGCGTTGAGTTGTTACCTAATCCCAAAAGCAAGGTGAGTGTTGAAGGTTTTTATAAACAATACAGCAATTATCCCTTTTCCGTCAGTGATTCAATAGCGCTCGGGAACCAGTCTGCCGATTTTGGTATTGTTGGTGGCGAGGAGGTCAGATCAATCGGCGAAGGACGTGCATTTGGCATGGAAGTCCTTTATCGTAACCAGGATCTGCTCAATTGGAATATCATTCTGGCTTATACGCTTGTGCGCAGTGAATTTAAAGATACCCGTGGTGATTATATTCCCTCGGCCTGGGATAATCGCCATATTGTGAATTTTACAGGACTCAGGGAACTGCCAAACAACTGGGAAATTGGTTTTAAGTGGCGGATCAGTGGTGGTACTCCTTACACCCCATACGACGTAGAACGATCAAGCAGGGTTGATGCATGGGACGCACAAGGTATGGGCTATAGAGACTACGACCGCTTCAACAGCGAACGTTTACCGGCTTTCCACCAGCTCGATGTGCGGGTGGATAAACAATTTTTCTTCAACAATTTTTCGCTCATGCTCTACCTGGATGTACAAAATATCTATAACTTTGAATCCACACTGGCACCGAACCTGGTGCGTAAGGAAGACGAAGCAGGCAATCCGATTGTCTATGAGGATGATGATGGTGTGGAGCGATATGAGTTGGAGACATTGCAAAACAGCATCGGAAACGTTCTGCCAAGTATCGGCATCATTTTTCTCTTTTGATTATTGAACAGGTTATATGGTTTAGATTAATCATTATTTATTGACGATTCTTATTGGCCAGTTTACTTTTGTGATGATTTAAGTGACCGACATTTTTCATGAAACAAATACAATCATTTATGATTTGGGGTGTTACTGTTTGTGCAGCTATTCTGATGTTTATGGCACCCTTAAACGGGCAGCCTTCTGAAAATAATGATCTGTCCCATTCAGGCGAACAGGTTGAAGAGATACATACGCGCCGGGATGCTGGCGGGATGTCCCTGCAGGTTATTTTTGACCGGGGCAAAGAACACAACCATCCTTTGATGGCGGTATGGATTGAAGACACAGAGGGAAATTTTCTGCAAACCCTATACGTAGCTGAATCTATCGGTAAAGGTGTATTTACCTATGGCGATCCTTCAGAAGGGAAGTGGAAGCCGGGCCCGATAAGACGTCCCGCTGCCCTCCCCTACTGGGGTCATCAGAGAGGAATACAAGCCGATGACGGATACTATATCCCCACGCCCGACAATCCTGTACCTGATGCCATCACCGGCCCCACGCCCAAAGAAAGTTTTGTGCTTCATACACATATTCCCGATACGCTCCGGCATTTCAATGTGTTGTTCGAAATCAATCAATCCTGGGACTGGAACGATTACTGGACAAATACCAAGTACCCGGGCGATGAGCATTATATGACATCCAGTCAGCCGGCTGTGGTTTACAGGACTACCATCAACCGCAATAAACCCCGGGATGAATACCAGCTTGAACCCATTGGACACGGCCATTGGTCGGGACAAAACGGGAACTTGTATGAAGACCTGTCCACCTTAACCACTGCCCTGGAAATCGCGGAATCCGTTCGCGTCATCCTTGCCGGAGAATAAGATCCCCTGCACCCTGCATCTCAACAAGTTCTTCCCAAATAATTACGGGTTATTGTTTCGTGTAATCAATAATCAAAATACCTACCTTTGCAAAAAAACACCGATGTCAGAGATAGTATCCACAGAATGTCTGGACAAGATAAGGCAGCTGCGCAGAACATTGCACCGCTATCCTGAATTAGCGGATGGGGAGAGCAATACGGCCAATCTTATCAAATCTTTTCTGCTGCAGCAGGATCCTGACCAAATTATGGAGGGACTTGGGGGTCATGGTGTTGCAGCCGTTTATGAAGGAGGTGAAGAGGGGCCGACCCTGCTCCTCAGAGCTGACCTTGATGCCTTACCGATACATGAGGTTAATTCGTTCCCGCATCGCAGCCTGAAACCCGGGGTGGCACATAAGTGCGGACATGATGGTCATATGGCCATACTCTCCGGATTGTCTGCCATTCTCAAGGAAAAAAGACCGGCTAAAGGGCGAATTATACTCCTTTTTCAACCGGCCGAAGAGACCGGCCAGGGAGCGGAGCGGGTTATCAATGACCCACAGTTTCAAAGTATCAAACCGGATTATGTGTTTGCCCTGCATAACCTGCCCGGCTACGAACAAAATCTGATTGTTACCAGACAGGGGCCGTTTGCGGCGGCATCCAAAGGAATGATCATTGAATTACAGGGAAAGTCATCCCATGCCGCTCATCCGGAGCAGGGCAATAGCCCCGTCAGGATGATGACCAGGCTTATCGATGAACTGATGGAGGTGCCGGAAAAACATGCCTCCCTGTTTAAAGACTTTGTGTTGTTAACCATCATCCATGCCCGTCTCGGTGAAGTTGCCTTTGGCACCAATCCGGGGAAAGCCGAGGTGATGGCCACCCTTCGTACTTATCTTGACGAAGATATGCAGATACTTAATGAAAAAGCCCTGAAAATAGCCGAAAAGTTAGCCGAAGAACACCATATCCACATCAACGTGGATTATTCGGAAGCCTTTCCGGCCACCATCAATGATCCGACAGTCGCTCAAATCATTGAACATGCCATTGAGAAAACAGGGGCATCAAGCAAGATTATTGAAGAACCATTTCGCTGGTCCGAAGATTTTGGCCATTTTACCGGGATAGCTCCGGGCGCCCTGTTTGGTATCGGTTCCGGCAAGGATCATCCAAGCCTGCATAACCATGACTATGATTTTCCGGATGAGATTTTGCCCACAGGGATTCGAATGTTTTATCATATCGCTGATCAACTGGTAACACTCAGATAATATGTTTAACACTTCCTATATAGAAATCAGCAAGAAAGCGTATAAAAACAACATCCGGTATTTAAAAAAGATCATCGGTAAGGATGTTATTTTTTCCTCTGTGGTAAAAGGCAATGCTTATGGTCACGGTGTGGAAAATGTGGTACCCTTGGCCGAAGAAGCCGGCATAAATCATTTCTCCGTATTTTCAGCCAGGGAAGCCAATGATACCCTCCAGGTGATGTCGCCCCAGAGCCAGATCATGATTATGGGTCTTCTGGATGATGCCGAGATTGAGTGGGCCATTGAGAACAATATTGAATTTTTTGTTTTCGATATGAACAGGCTTGAGAAAGCCCTGGAAACCGCCAGAATTTTAAACAAAAAAGCAATTATTCATATTGAAGTGGAGACAGGCTTTCACCGCACGGGTTTTGAATATGACCAGGCAGGTGAGCTGGTGGAGATACTTAAGAATAACAGGGAGCATTATATTTTTCAGGGACTTTGTACACATTATGCAGGGGCAGAGAGTTTGTCCAATTACCTTCGCATTAAAAACCAGGTTACCTTATACCGGAAGTTTTTGCGCTATTTTACCCGCCACGAGCTGGTACCTGTTTTGAAACATACCGCCTGCTCAGCGGCTGCGCTTACCTATCCCAATACCATCATGGATATGGTACGTTTCGGCATTGCCCAGTACGGTTTTTGGCCGAGCCCTGAAACACATATGTTCCGTTTTCGTAAGGATACAAAGGAAACAAATCCCCTGAAGCGAATGCTCAGCTGGAAAACCAAAGTGATGGTCGTGAAGGATGTCGAAAAAGGGAACTTTATCGGTTATGGCAGCTCCTTCCTGGCCAACAAAAAAATGAAGTTGGCCATCGTTCCCGTCGGATACGCCAATGGTTTTAGCCGTGCTCTGAGCAATACCGGAAGGGTCCTGATTCGGGGCAGAAGAGTGCCGGTTATAGGAACAGTGACCATGAACACCATGACTGTAAATGTTACCGATATCCCCAATGTTGAGCGGGGCGATGAAGTGGTCATCATCGGAAAACAAAAGCGGATGAGTATCAGTATCTCTTCTTTCTGTGAGATGAGCGACCAGTTGAACTATCAGCTGCTGACCAGGCTTCCGGTGGATATTCCCCGCTTTATTGTGCAATGATATGTATTCAGTCAGATTATAAACCAACATTTATTATTTTTTAACCATGAATCATTCACCAAAGAGTTTCGCCAGTGATAACAATGCGCCCGTTCACAAGCGGGTGTTACAAGCCATATCGGATGTAAACCAGGGAGATGCTACCAGCTATGGTGATGATGTATATACCCTCGAGACGGAGCAACATTTTAAAGCGTTGTTCGGTAAGGATGTTAAGGTGTTTCTGATGCTGACAGGTACAGGAGCCAATGCGACATCGCTTGCACACATCACGCAACCGTATCATGCCATTGTTTCTGCGGAAACTGCCCATCTTGAAAACGACGAATGCGGAGCACCCGAGAAAATAACATCCTGCAAGCTTATTACGCTTCCTGCACCGGATGCCAAAATTCGTCCCGAACAACTACCTCCACTGATGGAGTCAAGGGGTTTTCAGCATCACGCTCAACCGAAAGTGGTTTCTATTACGCAGTCTACAGAGCTCGGTACCGTGTATAAGCCCGGTGAAATCAAACAGATAGCCAGTTTTGCCCATGACAATGACCTCTATTTGCACATGGATGGCGCCAGGATTGCCAATGCAGCTGCCAGCCTGGATATTTCTTTGGCAGAAATGGTTACATATACCGGTGTCGATGTATTGTCATTCGGCGCGACCAAGAATGGTGCCATGGCCGCTGAAGCCGTCGTTTTTCTGGAGCCTTCCCTGGGTCAGCATTTTGAGTACACACGCAAGCAAAACATGCAACTGACGTCCAAGATGCGGTATGTAAGTGCCCAGTTCAATGCCCTGTTTACCAATGACCTTTGGTTACATAACGCCCGTCATGCCAATGCAATGGCAAAAAGACTGGCTGAAGGCATACAGGACATCAACAATATTACCATCACCCAACCGGTTGAGAGCAACGCTGTTTTTGCCCGGCTCCCGTTAGCGGCTATCGAAAAATTGCAACGTCAATATAGCTTCTATGTCTGGGACAAATCAAACAATGAGGTGCGCTGGATGACAGCCTATCACACCACCATACAAGATGTTGACGAATTTATTGCTGCGATAAAAGATGCCGTGCAACAGGTATAAGCTGACCGGGTTTATATTGGTTTACGCGCACACAAAAACCGGTCTTTATCATGGATATCCTGTTTGATGCGGATATCTTCAAACCCCAGTTCGCTCATCATTTTATGAAGTGACCGGCCCATGGCCTCATTGATCTCATAAAAGATCCAGCCGCCCGGTTTAAGCCACTGCCATGATCGTCTGTTAATAGCCCGGTAATATAACAGTGGGTCATGATCCGGAACGAACAGGGCTTGCACTGGTTCATAAAAGAGGATGTGATCTTTCATCGACGTTTTTTCTGATTCCCTTACATAGGGCGGATTACTTACGACCACATCCAGTGAGCCGCTCAGTATTTTGCTATGTTTGGAATCATCCACGACATCACATTGAAAAAAGCCTATGTTCTGGTTGTTGATCTTCGCATTATGTTTGGCAACTTGCAGGATTTTCTCATCCATATCACAGGCCAGTACTTCATGGCCCGGCAAACCGGCAGCCAGCGAAATGGCAATACATCCGCTACCTGTGCCAACATCAAGTATACGCATCGGCGCTGGGGTATCCCCTGCCCTTTCCCGGATATGCTGCTGCAGCCAGATGACCAGTTCTTCCGTTTCCGGCCGTGGTATCAATACGTCCGGCTTTACATGAATAGCTTGTTCCAGAAAATCCGTTACACCGGTAATATACTGAACGGGTTCACCACCGTTCAAACGATTCAATGTTTTAAAGAGCTTCATGATCCCGGATTCCGATAACCGTTGCTCATGATTGATAATGCGCTGTTCCGGGCTTATATCAAATAAACGGTAAAAAACCTCATTGGTAATGGCATTGCGTTCGTTCTGATCGCAGCGTATGGTCAGTCCTTCTTTGAACCATAGGTATAGATCATGAATCTTATTGGACTGTATACCAGAAATATGTGATTTTTTTTCTATAGTCATAATCATAATATTATTCTTCAAAATCCGGATACAACAGGTATTGTGATCTGATTGCTTTAAACTGTTTAAGGTCATCCTGCCAGGATGCCCTTATTTCGTCAGCGGTCCAGCCATCTTGTATTTGTTGGCGAAGTGTGGTATTTCCGGCCAGCCTGTCAAAAAAGTCATTAAAAAAACTATTTCCCTGATAATGCCGGTAACTGGTAATCAGCCATGACAAGTTAAGCCGGTCTATTTTCTCCAGCTCTGGAAGTGGAGTATCTCCCGGGTATAAGCCATTGCATAACTTCCCTTTAGCTGGCGGATCGGGTGCTGCCGGAACACTTTCGGGTGTAAACCTGTAAGGATAATACTCCGCCGGCAGGTCAGGGTGACCAAAAACCTGAAACGGCTTATCGGTTCCCCGGCCAACACTTAAGCTGGTTCCTTCAAACAGGCACAATGATGGATACAGATATACTGCATGCATATTCGGCAGGTTTGGCGAAGGGGCTTCCGGCAGGTGATACCGCTTTTCATGGGTATAATTCTCAACTGGTACAACACGTAGATCCATACGAACATCCTCCCCCAACCAGCCTTCACCATATACCATATAAGCATATTCCCCCACTGTCATACCATGTACGATGGGAACGCTGTGCAAACCGACAAAAGAAGTATACGCAGGCTCCAATACAGGGCCATCCACATAATGACCATTGGGGTTTGGTCTGTCCAGTATAAGAAAAGGGATATCCAGCTTAGCTGCCTCTTCCATCATGTAAGTCATGGTGGAGATATAGGTATAAAAACGGGTGCCCACATCCTGTATATCAAAAACAATGATATCTAAGTCTCGCAATTGCCGGGGTGTGGGACGCCGGTTTGTGCCATAAAGACTTACCACAGGCAGACCGGTTAACTTGTCCGTTTCACTTTCAACAGCTTCACCGGCAGCGGCTTTTCCCCTGAAGCCGTGTTCGGGGCTGAAGACTTTAACAATATCAAGTCCGGCGGCTAACATCGTATCTGCCAGATGCATGTCACCAATCCGGGATGTATGATTACCGGCAATGGCAATCCGTTTCCCTTCCAGCATCGGGAAGTAAAGCCCGGTTCGCCATGCACCTGGTTTGATGTTATCGGAAGCAAAAGCAGTATTTTTCGCGCCCGTTACGGATGTGCCGGCGAACGCGACCATGAAGGCAAAATAACACACAAAACACGTTATGTACCTGATAGTCATCTATTTCATATCAACATTGAGGGAATATAATACCTTTTGATCACACATGATTGATGGCATGATAAGAAGATCTTACAAGTGGTGCACTTTCAACAAACAAAAAGCCTTTTTCCCTGGCGATCTTACCATAGCGGTCAAAATCGTCCGGGTGTATATATTTTTGTACGGGCAATAACCTGGCGGAAGGCTGCAGGTACTGACCCAGCGTAAGAACTTCACATTTTACGGCACGCAGGTCGTCCATGGTTTCCAGGATTTCCTCTTCGGTCTCCCCCAGCCCGAGCATAATGCCAGACTTTGTTCGTATCGAACTGTTTTTGGCAATATAATCCAATACGTTCAGGCTGTTTTCATAACTGGCATAAATACGCACCTCTTTCGTCAGCCTTCGGACAGTTTCAAGGTTGTGACTGATCACCTCCGGCCCGGCGTCCATGACTTGTTGAACATTCACCAGTTGACCTTTAAAATCAGGTATCAGCGTTTCAATGGTCGTTCCCGGGGCGGTTTGCTTTATTGCGCTGATCGTATCGGCCCAGAAAGAAGCGCCGCCATCCGGCAGGTCATCCCGGTCAACACTGGTGATCACGGCATGTTGCACCCCCATCGACTGAATAGTTGTTGCCAGTTTTGCCGGTTCTTCCGGGTCTGGCGGGAGTGGTTTGCCTGTGTGAACATTACAAAAACGGCAACTGCGGGTGCAGATGTCGCCGAGGATCATAAACGTGGCCGTTCCCTCACCCCAGCATTCCCCCTTGTTGGGACATGCACCGCTTTCACAGATGGTATGAAGACCACCCGAATCGATCCTGTCCTTTATCTCGTGGTAATCATTCGCCTTTGTCAGTTGTGTGCGCAACCATTCAGGTTTTTTAAGATATGGTTTTTTAATGGTTTTGGACATAACAGGTATTATGTTTCATCATATTTCGCCAGGGTAGTTTCAGCATCTGTTTCTGAATCTGAGTAAGCCGGACACAGATCGCGGGTGGAGCAACCCTGGAACAGAATGGCCAGAAAGAACAACATAATTGTAAGCTTTCCAAAAATCTTTTTTATAAACATATAGCACCATTCAATTAGATTAAACCGAATTATTTTTTCCCAAATGCAAAGCCAATTTTTTATACCAATTGACCGTGAAGAACACTTACAAATGTATCATTTTCTGAAAACATATCATAAAAAAAGCCACCCCGCAGAAAGGGTTCTGCGGGGTGGCCGTCATTGAGGGATTACCACAGCAAAATCAGTTGTTAATGAGCGATATGACATCGCCATGGTCACTTCTTAGTACGCTTGATGCCCTGGCATATGCCATGATATGATGGATAACATTCCTGTCGGGAACATCCTGATGGTTTTCATGCTTCGTGCCATACGTTTGTTCCGGATAGCGATACATGTTCATCGATTCATGGTCAATACCGGCATTGGCTTTAACAGCCTGCAAGTACTTTAAAAATTGGGTTTCGAGAGTAGTAGATTGTTTCATAGGCATTTGTTTGTCTGCATGTTATTTAAGTTTTAAACGGCAGGCATAATAGAATTATTTTGTTATACTGAAAAAAGTTTGCAGATTGCATAAAAGGTTGAATAATGCTGCATAAATGTTTGTAATTTTGTTTTGTAACAAAAATCGAAATGTATGAATCTTCATGAATATCAGGGAAAACAGTTATTGATGCGCTATGATGTACCGGTCGCACATGGTAAGCTGGTTGAAAATGTAAAAGAGGCTATTCCTGCTGCCAGGGCCATAGAAAAGGCAACGGGTGTTTCGGCATGGGCGGTAAAAGCGCAGGTTCATGCCGGTGGTCGCGGTAAAGGCGGAGGTGTGAAAATCGCCAAAAACCTGCAGGAAGTGGAAGCCCATACGAATGCGATTCTGGGGATGCGGCTCATTACACCACAAACTTCGGCACAGGGAAAACTGGTCAGAAAAGTACTTGTGGAGCAGGGTATTTACTATCCGGGTGAAGCGGAACCGGCGGAATTTTATATGAGTGTACTTCTGAACCGGCAAACTTCCCGCAATATGATCGTGTATTCACCACGCGGAGGGATCAATATTGAGGAAGTAGCGGCAGAAACCCCGGATCAGATCTTTACCGAAACCATTGATCCGGTCGTGGGCATCCAGCCGTTTCAATGCCGGCGCATTGCATTCAATTTCGGACTCACCGGGGAAGCATTCAAAAACATGATACGATTTGTACCCAAGCTGGTCAGGGCTTTTCATGAAAACGATGCTTCACTCGTTGAAATTAATCCCCTCTTCAAAACTGCCGATAATAAAATCCTGGTCGTTGATACCAAGATGACCATTGACGACAATGCGCTATTTCGTCATCCTGACATCCTGGAGATGCGGGACATTATGGAAGAAGATCCGATAGAAGTTGAAGCCGATAAATACGACCTGAATTACATAAAACTAAACGGCCGGGTTGGTTGTATGGTCAATGGCGCAGGTCTGGCTATGGCCACAATGGACATCATCAAACTAAGCGGTGGTGAGCCTGCCAACTTTCTGGATGTAGGTGGTTCAGCTGATGCCGCGCGGGTAGAACAGGCATTCCGTATCATCCTGAAAGACCCGGATGTGTCCGCTATCCTGATCAACATCTTTGGCGGTATTGTTCGTTGCGACAGAGTGGCACGTGGTATTGTTGATGCTTTTAATAATATCGGGAAAATTGATGTACCGGTCATCGTCAGGTTACAGGGTACTAATGCAGAAGAAGGCAAACAGATTATTGATGAATCAGGGATGAAAGCCTCTTCCGCCATATTGCTTAAGGATGCCGCATCCCTTGTAACACAGGCTATTCAATAAAATGTTTTTGCTTTCTCAAACAATTTGTTTGTAAAAGGATGTCAAAAAGGATTGACAAGAAATACGTTAGAGCTTTACATTTTTTTATTATTTTAGCCTCATTGTAACAAAACCAAAATATTGGTTTGTACATATTATTAAGATGTTATATATCAAATATTTAAGAAAAATAGTTATAGAGATTTTCAACAACATTTACACAACAACAGTTTATGAACCAAAACACAATACTATGAAAACTTATTTACTTACAATTACGACAGTTTTGATTTCTTTTCTGATGGTTATTCCACTGGGCAGCATGGCTGTTAATGGGAATACAAAAGACGTGGTCGAGGTGGGTACCATCCAGGAGCTGCGAGAAGCTGAAGACGATGGCGAAACAGTTTACGAACTGACCGGTGAAGCCATTCTCACCTATCAGCAGGGCTTCCGGAACCAGAAGTATATCCAGGATGAAACAGCGGGTATAATGATTGACGATGATGATGGCATCATTACCACCGAGTATGACATCTATGATGGCATTACCGGAATTACCGGGACACTCAGCACATATGGAAACATGTTACAGTTTGTGCCGGAAGAAGATCCGGGTGAGGCTACCTCGAGTGATAACGAGGTGGAGCCGCTTGTAATTACCATGGATGATTTTGTGAATAACTTTATGGATTATCAGGCCAGACTGGTTACCATTGAGGAAGTGTACTTTGTTGATGCGGATCAGACTTTTTCAAATGGTACTGAATATGATATCAGCGACGGAGAGACTGAAGCCACGTTTAGAACTACCTTCTATGGTGTTGATTATATAGGTGACCCTGTCCCGGCTGGCGATCTTAACATGACCGGATTACCAAACTCCAGGTCAGAAGGTGACTTCATCTCATCCAGAAACTGGAACGACATTGAACCCCTCGATGCTTATGATGTGACTTTCAATGTTGTTGACGAAGACAACAATGAGATTGATGATGCACAGCTGGAGTTTTATGGAGAGACAATCGAATCAGCTCCATACTTCTTTGAGGATATTCCTGTTGGCACCTATGATTATACCCTGACCAAAGAAGGGTACCATACCACGCATGGTCAGGTCACTGTATCGGATAGTGATTTAACACATACCGCTGTGCTGGTCGAGGTTGACCCGGATATGGTTAACGAATTCCCTTTCGAAGAAACATTTGACGGTACGGAATTCCCACCGGCGTCCTGGGCTCACTATTCGCTCGGAGAAGGTGGCTGGGAACAGGATGATGGCAGCGCATATCACGATGCAACTGCTGAGGGAGAGGAAGCCAACAGCTGGCTCATCACACCGCAGATCCAGCTCCCGGAGGATGAAAATATGTTGTTCACTTTCCTGGAGAATAACCAGTTTATGACCGACTACGGCTACAGTGGCGTGATGATCTCAACGGGTAGTGGGAACCCCGAGCACGGCCATTTTCAGGAAATATATGAATCTGATGGCAATATCGGCGTACAAGATCCTGAAGAAACCTTATTAAGCCTTGGTGACTATACCGGTGAGGTGGTTTATCTTGCTTTTAACTACGAGGGTGAGTTTGCCCACAGATGGTGGATTAACGAGGTGATGCTTGATTTTGCACCGGGAGCCATCGAGGTGCCGGATATCGCCACCCTGAGAGAGCAGGAAATGGGTGATTTGCCATACAAAATTACCGGGGAAGTCTTTATCACACATCAACAACTTAGTTATTACGGACAGTTTTATATTCAGGACGAGACTGCTGCGATCGTTGTACATGATTCCGATGGTATCATTGAAACGGAATACGACCTTTATGATGGGATCACCGGGCTGACGGGTTATCTTGATGAGTTCAATAACTTAATGCAGATAGAACCTACTGAAGACCCCGGGGAAGCTACTTCGCAAGACAATGAAATCGAACCGGCAGAGATGACCCTGGCTGATCTTGCACCCGAGCACCAGGCCAAACTGATCGTTGTCAGAAATGTTCATTTTGATCATGACGAAATTGAAGAAGAAACGTTCGTGCATAATGCCGGCTATGCAATCTACGATGATACTGCCGAAAGCCAGATCTATATTCCAAATGACCCCAATGTGGTTGATTATATTGGCGAACCGGTTCCGGAAACACCCAAAGATCTGATTGCTGTTGTGGGGCAGTTTCAGGCCGAAATGCAGATACTGCCACGTATGCTGGACGACTTTATGGAGCCAACCACAAATGTGATCGATGTCGATCAGCTCGAGCTTCGTGTCTACCCCAATCCGGCCACTGATTATGTGACCGTAATGAGTAGCGATGCACATCTGGATCATGTCCGCATTTACAATTTGCACGGGCAGTTGGTCATTGAACAGTCAGCTCAGGAGTCAGGCCGGATACAGCTGAATGTAGCTCCACTGAGCCCGGGTATGTACGTGATAGAGGTCAGTTCAGATGATAGGATAAGCACCCGTAAATTACAAATCCAATAATCTCAATGAATGGGATAATACCTGCGAGCAACTGGTAGTTCTTTATATATGAGCCTACCGGCTGTTTGCTTCAATACGCTTACAGATCTAAGCACGAAGTTTTTTTAACCAAATCTCAAACGGACATTTAACATGCAAAATCCGAAATTATTTATCAGCTTATTGATGGCGGCTGCTCTTATGCTGCTAACAGGTTATCAAGCATACAGCTCCGATATACAGGGACAGGTTGTTGACGAAGACGGAAACAGGTTACCCTCGGCTCTTCTGGAGTTTGTAAATGTGGATACAGACCAGACTTTCGGCACAACCACAAATATTGACGGAGAATTTCAAATTACTGTGGATCCTGGCACCTATAATGTCAGGATAACCTATATGGGTTATCAGGAAAAAACACTTACGGTGGACGCCACTACCGATCAGGACCTTGAAAGAATTGTAATGGTTGAAAGTGCCATTGGCTTGCAGGAGGTTATGGTGGTTTCTTCCTATGCCCGCGACCGTGAGACCCCGGTGGCTATCTCCAACATCTCCGCGGAGGAAATTACAGAGCGCCTGGGTACCATGGAGTTTCCTCAATTGTTGCAGTCTACACCCAGTGTATATGCCACGCGCGAAGCTGGCGGGTTTGGTGACGGAAGGATAAATATGCGTGGTTTTGACTCAAATAACATAGGTGTACTCGTTAATGGTGTGCCTGTGAATGATATGGAGAACGGACGCGTATACTGGTCAAACTGGGCAGGTCTTTCTGATGTGACCGAAACAATGCAGGTACAGCGTGGTCTTGGTGCATCACGACTGGCCATCAGCTCAGTAGGAGGCACCATCAACATCATCACCCAAAGCACTGATGCTAATAAGGGAGGGTCACTCCGGTATGGAATAGGACATGATGGCTACAGGGAAGAGTCATTTTCTTTGTCTACGGGAACGATGGACAATGGTTGGGCTATTACCGCTCTTGGTGCAAGAAGATCGGGTGAAGGTTTTGTGCGGGGCCTGGATTTTAAAGGATGGTCCTATTTTCTAAATGTGTCTAAAGAGATAAATAGCAGCCACACCTTATCTCTTACGGCTTTTGGTGCACCGCAATGGCATAACCAGCGCTGGCCTCGCCAAAGAATTCAAACCTATCGCGATCATCCGGATGGTATCCGTTACAACCCATCGCTTGGAGTCAAGAATGGGGATAAAATAAGCGCCTCTTACAACCAGTATCACAAACCACAAGTTTCGCTGAATCATTACTGGTCTATAAACCCCAACACGACCCTTTCAACCGCCTATTATCTGTCCATTTCGTCAGGTGGTGGCCGCAGGATCTATGGTGAAAGGAGCGACTGGCTTGAATACAACCGCGATACCGGTCTGCCAACCGATGAAACCAAGCTTACGCCGAATGGCTTACTGGACTTTGACGCCGTAATGGAGGCAAATGCCCTATCAGAAACCGGTTCCCAAGCTATTCAGGCCATGGCAGTAAACGCCCATGACTGGTATGGGATGCTTTCTACATTACAGCACGAGTATGATGAGAACATCACCTTTACAGGTGGCCTGGACCTCCGCTATTATAAAGGATACCATTACCAGAAAATTACCGATCTGCTTGGAGGCACACACTTTGAGGATTTCAGTAATATCAACCGCGATAATTCCACGAGGCTTCAGGAAGAAGACAAGGTAAACTACCACAACCTGGGTGAGGTGATGTGGGGCGGCCTGTTTGCACAAGCCGAATATGTCACGGATGACTATTCAGCTTTCGTGTCAACAACCGGCTCTATTACCAACTATCGGCGTACCGACTATTTTCAGTATGCCGATGATGATCCCATCCAACAATCTGACTGGGTCGACTTTTTTGCATGGAGCCTCAAAGGGGGTGGTAATTATAATATCACCGACCATCATAATGTTTTTGCCAATATAGGTTATTTCACCAGGGCTCCCTTTTTCAGATGGGCCTTTGTTGGTTATACCAACACCATTAATGAAGATGTTAAGCACGAACGCGTATTTTCTACAGAAACAGGCTACGGTCTCCGGACAGAACTTTTTGCGGCAAATGTCATTCTTTACAGAACGGAATGGCTTGACAAGGCGCTTGTCAGAAACCTCGGACAAGGTGTAATTGCGAATGTCACTGGTCTGAATGCCTTGCATCAGGGTGTGGAAGTTGATTTTACCCTGCGCCCGACCGATGACATTGAAGTGCGCGGCATGTTTTCTTATGGAGACTGGAAATGGCAAGACGACCTCACAGCTGAGATTTATGATGAGAATCAGGTTCTGCTTGACAGTATCGAGGTCTATGCCGGAGGGCTCAGAGTGGGGAACAGTGCCCAAACTACCGCTGCCATTGGCGCAAGTTATGAAATCTTTGATAATCTCCGGATAGGTTTTGATGCCAACCATTACGATCGCCTCTTCGCTGATTTTAACGTGGAAGACAGAGGCGACATTGAAACCCGCGGAGAAGACTCCTGGCAGATGCCTTCATACCAGATGATGGATGTGAATATGCGCTATCGCTTCCAGATTGCCGGTATGAATGCCAGTTTAATTGCCAATGTGAACAACGTGTTTGATACCGAGGCCATCAGGGATGCCACCGATGGCAGATCATTTGACTATGATACTGCACTGGTCTACTATGGATGGGGACGATCATGGACCACTACCCTGAAAATCGATTTTTAACAGGATGATTTACGAACTTTAACTACTTCATATTATGAAATATATCAGCAAAATAAGCCTTCTATTAGCCTTAACGGCTGTTTTCCTGTTGCAGGCATGTGATCCCAACGAAGACCTGTATGAAAAACTGGATGAGGATATACCACCTCACAGCGAAAACGTAACTTACACCTTAACAAGTACTGACTATAGTAACATTGGTGGCGTGATCGAAGAGTATGAGGCGTTCAATGACACGATGCCCGCTATGGATTACATTCCTGATATCCTCGCGGATCGCTATGTGACACTAAGCTACGAAAGTGCCGCCGATGTCACCTTTAACCACCTGCTCATTCATCCCGAATGGTGGGATGCAGGGTTTGGTTATGAGCTCACCGATCAGGATTATGCATTTCTTGGTATAGATGGTGCTTTTTCGCCCAATAGCCCTGCACATCAATTTGTCCCGGATCTACTGGAGCGGGAATACCCCGATGCAGAAGAAGAAGATCAGGTGCAGATCATCTATAATTATATTCCGAATGGCGATATGGTGATAAATGAGGACACATACGAACTGACTGATGGTGAATGGGAATTGATAGAAACCAGGGAAAATGTACCTTATGTAGGATATGAGATGACGCCTGAAGATTATGATGAATTTGGCGGGGATGTGGCCGCGTACAATAACTTCTCGGAGGATAATCCGCCGGAGGTGCAGATTCCCGTTTTCCTCAGTAATAAATTCCCCATGGCTTTGCCGGATGCGGAAAAAGTAATAAAATATAATTATTATGATGGGAATCAAATGGTTGAAAACATCGATAAATTTGTATTTGATGGCGTGAAGTGGGAGATGACACCGTATGTCGAAGAGCGAACCGAGCAGTATATCTATGGATCCGAGGGCTGGGCTTTCGATCCTACCGTGATTTTCACCATGGATCGCGAAGACTATGAGTACCTGGTTGAGATTGATCCCATTGGTCAGCAAGAGTTCGGCTACGATGATTTCGCCTACTATTATGGCGCCAGCGCTTTTTATCAGAATTTTGATATCCGGATTGTCGGACGTCGCCTTGATAAACTGGAAAACGGGGAATATGCCGATCCGGAGCTGGGTGAGATATATGAAAACGAAGGACCCGATGCGGTGATGGAGGAAATGTTAAGGCGCATCAAAGAAGAAGGACTAATAGAGTTACTTCAGCATAAGTACCCTGACGCACAACCTCAGCGTGGAGGTATTGACGTACACTTCCATGTGCGCTTTGCAACGTTTGCCGACAACTGGGTTCGTCGATTCCCGGAAGCAGAATACATTTGCACGGAACCAGGCGATCCCCCACAATTTGAACTGGTGAATTATATTGAAAATATAGAGTAACCGGTATTTTTTCCAAAAAAGTCAAGGAGGAGTTTCATTCAGGAGGCTCCTCCTTTTCCATTTTCTGGAAGTCAGAAAAATTGGGTACCCTATAATTCCGCTATTTTCTTATTTTTGCCCATCACTTAATTTATATTATTGCTAATATTAAAAAATATAAAACCTGATGAAGTCCACTGTTCTCAAAGAAAAGCATGAAGATATGGGCGCAAAAATGGTGCCCTTTGCCGGCTATTATATGCCTGTTCAATTTGAAGGAGTCACTATCGAACACGAAACCGTCCGTGAAAAACTCGGCGTGTTCGATGTATCCCATATGGGGGAAATTTGGGTGGAAGGCCCCAAAGCGCTTGATCTGCTTCAACGTGTAAGCTCCAATAATGCCGCTAAGCTAAAAGATGGAAAGGTGCAATATACATGCTTACCGAATGATAAAGGCGGAATCGTGGATGATTTTGTTATTTATCGCTTTCATGAAGAGCGGTTCCTGTTGGTGGTTAACGCCGCCAATATTCAGAAAGACCTGGACTGGATCAACAAACAGAATGAATCCATCGGTGCTACCGTCACCAACGCATCCGATCAATATTCCCAGCTGGCTGTTCAGGGACCCCTGGCTATGAAAGCCATGCAAAAACTTACCGACGAACCGGTGGAAAGCTTACCCTTTTTCTCCTTTAAGGTAATCCGTTTTGCCGGTATTGACAATGTGATCTTTTCCAATACCGGCTATACTGGGTCAGGCGGATGTGAGATATATTTTTATAATGAAGATGGTCCGGCTATTTATGATGCAGTGCTGGATGCCGGAAAAGAATACGGCATCAAACCGGTTGGTCTGGCAGCAAGGGATACTTTACGACTGGAAGCAGGCCTGTTATTATATGGCAACGATATCGACGAAACTACCTCTCCCATAGAAGCCGGGCTGGGATGGGTAACCAAGCTTGTCGAAGGCAAAAACCTGGTTAACCGCGAAAACCTGCTAAAAGAAAAAACGGAAGGCGTATCCCGCAAGCTGGTCGGTTTTGAATTGCTGGAACGTGGCATCCCACGAAAAGGCTATGCCATACTTGATGCAGATGGTAACAATATTGGAGAAGTGACCTCCGGAACCATGTCGCCTACCCTGCAAAAGCCCATTGGCATGGGGTATGTCAAAACTGGTTTTGAGCAACCGGAAACTGAGATATTCATCGAAATCCGTAACAAGGCCCTCAGGGGCAAAGTTGTTACATTGCCTTTTTATAAACCCCGGTAAACAGCATTACAGACAGAATTATATTATTAGGTAATGCTGTCAGGTTGGCTGTTTTAAATGATCCCTACCATGCATTCTGGTAAAAATACATATACCATTCAGGTTTGTTTTTCACCGATATCCTGGCCAATCTACCAGCGGGATGATGCCCTGGTAATCGTTGTCGATATTTTCAGGGCCACCACCACCATAATTGCCGCCCTCGAAAGCGGAGCAAAAGCGGTTATGCCTGTTGAATCGATAGAAAAGAGTAAAGAATATAAAGCCAAAGGCTATTTTACTGCCGGCGAACGTAATGGGAAGCCCCTGGATTTTGCTGATACGGGTAACTCCCCGCTGGCTATTCAGCATGCAGATATCACTAATAAAATAATTGTGCTGAATACCACTAACGGTACAAGGGCCATCCAGTGTGCCGCCACCGGAAATAATACCGTTATTACCGGTGCTTTCCTGAATATATCCGCCGTTGCTCGTTTCGCCGTCAACACGAAGAAACCGGTTATCGTTTTATGTGCAGGCTGGAAAGACACATTTAGCCTGGAGGATAGTGTATTTGCCGGGGCTGTTGCCAGATATATCCTGGATCTGGATAGCACACAGTTTTATACGGACTGTGACTCCACCATGGCGGCGATGGCGCTCTGGGAAACTGCGAAGCAGGATTTGTCAGGATTTTTGAAAAGTGCTTCACACAACCAACGCCTTCAGGGATTGGGAGTCGAAAAAGATATTGCCTATGCCCTGACCAGGGATGTAACGGATATCGTACCCGTTTTACAGGATAACCGCCTGGTAAATAATAAAAACCTTTAAGGAGTTTTGTTATCTATTTATTAGGGTACTAAACATTATTTCCCGATTTTTACCGCGGTGAAATAATGTATGATGAAAAGATGTATTCGTATTGCTTTTGTTAATATTTCCTTCCCTTTTATATCCAGGATGGGCATCCTGTTCATTTTGGTATTATGGGTATTTCCATCCAACGGTTTTTCGTTTGGGTTTCACGCTCATCGTCAGATTAACCGAATGGCTGTGTTTACCCTGCCACCGGAAATGATAGGTCTGTATAAGCACCATATTGAATTTATGGCTGAACGTTCCATTGACCCTGACCGGCGCGCCCATGCCGTGGAAGGAGAAGCCCCCAGGCATTATATTGATATCGATCATTTTGGTGAAGATCCTTTTGCTGTCATGCCACGAAACTGGGAAGATGCTGTCGAACAGTTTACCGAAGACACCCTGCTGGCTTATGGGGTGCTTCCCTGGCATGTCAATGTGATGATGCAAAGGCTCACTTATGCGTTCAAACAAAATGATGTCGACATGATCATCCTCCATGCTGCACACCTGGGTCATTATATAGCAGATGCCTGTACGCCGTTGCATACCACCAAATACTATAATGGCAGGACACCCGCCGAACGTGGTATACACGCCTTCTGGGAAAGCCGCCTTCCGGAACTGTATGCTGAAGAATACACTTATTTTACCGGAAGGGCGACGTACATTTCCGACCCTCTGTCGGAAGCATGGGACCTCGTAAAAGCCAGTCATCTTAAAGTAGACACTATTTATCATGTGTTTGACAGTCTGATGATACACCTTCCCCAGAACATGATGTATGCCTGGGAAATGCGGGGACGGACAACCTCCCGGGTGTATTCCCGTGATTTCTCCGAGGCTTTCCATAACAGTCTGAATCAGATGGTAGAAAGGCAAATGCGCCGGGCTGCACAGGCCGTTGGAAATTACTGGTTTACCGCATGGGTTAACGCCGGTCAGCCCGACCTGAAGCCCCTGGAAAGAAAAAACATCAGTCAGCGGCTGAGATCCTTTCTGTCAGGTAAAGAGAAAAAATGGGAACAGGTTACTGAACCGGTCGGACGATCGTATGACGAGTGACCGATCTCGTTTTTGCCTGGCATCTTACCCCTTTCTTATCACCAGAAATTGAATGAATACCCTATCCAATATGGGCTAAACATAATGCATAACCTATGTGTTTCTTTGATATATATAACAATATGAAACTGGAGAATAGCAAATGATTTGTCTCTATTCCCGTATACTAATAATACCAGGTACAGGTAATTAGATCCCGGGGTAATGTAAACGTCAAGTCTGGTTTTGACAAGATCCTGCTTGAAGCCACTCTGGTATTAAAATTTTTCTTAATTTCACGTTCCTTTTTGAGACGATTATTCATCTGAATAAATAGCAATTATCATGAACAAACAGAAAACAAAGGCGGATTATATATTTGAAACGAGTTGGGAAGTGTGTAATAAGATTGGTGGGATACACACTGTTATCAGTACCAAAGCCCATCTGCTGACGGAGCATTATGGTGACAATTATATTACGATCGGGCCTGATGTATGGAAGGAAACACATCGTAACCCGGAATTTACCGAAGATGAGGAGTTGTACCGTACCTGGCGTGAATATGCTTTACAGGAGGGTATCAACCTGCGTATCGGACGCTGGCAGATACCTGGTCAGCCGGTAGCTGTTCTGGTCGATTTCACCCCATTATTTAGTCAGAAGGATAAGATTTTCAGTGATTACTGGCTTAAGTTCGGGCTTAACTCCCTGAGTGGCCAGTGGGACTATACGGAACCGGCTATGTTTGGCTATGCGGTCGGACAGGTCATTGAGAGTTTTTATGATTTCTATCTTACAGCCCATGACCGGTTTGTTGCCCATTTTCATGAGTGGATGACCGGAACCGGTGTCTTGTATCTGAAAGACCGCGTCCCTCAGGCAGGAAAAGTATTTACAACACATGCCACAACCCTTGGACGGTCCATTTCTGGTCGTGGTATGGCACTTTATGACATGCTGGAACAAATAGACCCTGAAGCGAAAGCCTCTGAGCTTAACATTGCCTCAAAATTCAGTTTGGAAAAAGTTGCCGCTCATAATGCCGATTCTTTCACGACCGTGTCCTCGAATACCGCTACAGAGTGTGAATTCCTGCTTGGTAAAAAGCCGGATGTAATTACACCCAATGGTTTTGATCCTAATCTGAAGCCTTCTGCTGATACGATAAGCGAAAAACGTCAAAAGGCAAGGAATAAATTATTAGGAGTAGCCAGCGGACTATTAAACCAGGATCTTCCTGAAAATACGTTGCTTATCGCCCATAGCGGCAGGTATGAATATCGGAATAAGGGGATCGATATTCTGATAGAATCGCTTGGTAATATTAACAGGGCAAAACCAGATCATCCTGTTGTAACTTTTATTATGATTCCTGCCGGACATGATGGTCCCCGTAAGGAATTAGCTGACAGGATGCAATCGCAGGATTACAAAAACCCTTTACATAACGAGTATCTTACACATAAGCTTCATGATCCTGACAGTGATATCATATTACAGCATTTTCAGCAGGCCGGACTATTTAACCGTCCGGAGGACAATGTAAAAGTTGTTTTCATACCGGCTTACCTCAATGGTGAGGACGGACTGATCAATATGAATTATTATGATCTGCTCCTTGGTTTTGATACCACTGTCTTTCCTTCCTATTATGAGCCATGGGGGTATACGCCAATGGAAAGTATCGCTATGCAGGTACCCACGGTCACATCATCTCTTTCGGGTTTTGCCCGCTGGGTTACCGGGTTTCATAAAGATGCCGGTGTTGCCTGTCATGTGCTGAAAAGGGATGACTACAATAAAAAGGAAGTTATTGAAGAACTGACCGATCTTTTTAAAAAGTGGCTCCAGGGCGTGAAGGATACCGCATTTACTGCCGCCGACCATGAAACAGACCCGCTTGCCCATGGAAACCTGATCGATGGCCGCCGCAAAAGCCGGGAGATTGCTGACAGCATTTCATGGGACAAACTAATATCCTACTATGAAGAAGCTTTTCAGCGGGCTGTTAAGCTTTCCGGAGATCGTTATGATCAGTTTAAAGACAAAAAACAGCCGGCCTGGACCGTAACCATGCCGCCCGTAGATACCATGCGGCCAAAATGGAAAAAGGTTACGATCGATATCAAGGTGCCGGAACCACTGAAATCATTGCCTGAACTTGCCAGGAATTTATGGTGGACATGGAACTATGAGGCAACGGAATTGTTCGAAACCATTGATCCCGAATTATGGGAAACATGCAAGAATAATCCGGTTATCCTGCTTGATAATCTCTCCATGGATCATTATGAACGCCTTATTAATGACAAGGCCTTCATGAAAAAATACGACGAGGTAGTCAAAAATTTCAAAGACTACATGGATGCCGGCAAAAAGAAAACATCCAGGCAGATTGCCTATTATTCCATGGAGTATGGTCTCCATGAGACCATTAAAATCTATTCCGGGGGGTTAGGTGTTCTTGCCGGAGATCATCTGAAACAGGCCAGCGATGACAACAGCGATCTTATAGGTATTGGTCTTTTATACAGGTATGGCTATTTCACCCAGAGTTTGTCATTGCATGGCGAACAGGTCGACACCTATCATCCGCATGACTTCGCCAGTATGTCTGCTGTTCCGGTACGGGATGAAAACGGAAAGCGTATAAAGATCAGCATTGCCTTCCCTGGCCGTACATTGCAGGCGCGTATATGGCGTGTGGATGTGGGCAGGGTGCCGCTTTATCTGTTGGACACGGATATTTCGGAAAACGCTGCTTCCGATCGTTTCATTACTCATCAGCTTTACGGAGGTGATTGGGAGAACCGTTTTAAACAGGAATTTCTCCTGGGAATCGGTGGTATTCGCGTACTTGATGCACTCGGATTAAAACCCGATGTATTCCATTGCAACGAAGGCCATGCTGCCTTTACCGGTCTTGAACGACTACGTAAGATTGTTATGGAAGACCGACTGAGTTTTCGTGAGGCCATGGAGGTTGTCAGGGCAAGCAGTCTGTTTACGACCCATACCCCGGTACCCGCCGGGCATGACTTTTTCAGTGAAGACATGCTGCGCACCTATATGCCGCATTATGCTGACCGTCTGGGTATCTCGTGGGACAACTTCATGGGGCTCGGTAAGATGAATCCACAGGATCCCGAAGAAGATTATTCCATGAGTGTACTCGCTGCCAAACTCTCGCAACAGATCAATGGCGTTAGTAAAATCCACGGAGCGGTATCCCGAAATATGCTTAATGACCTTTATCCGGGCTATTTCCCTGAAGAGTTGCATATCGGACATGTGACAAACGGGGTTCATTATGGATCATGGACGGCCAAGGAATGGCAGCAACTCTATAAAGAAACGTTTGGCAGTAATTTCCTGAAAGATGTTTCCAATCCGTCTGCATGGGAAAAGATCTATGATGTCCCCGATAAGAAAATATGGGATATTCGTAACGCCAGGAGGAAAGAACTGCTTGATTTTCTGCGGCAGCGCATGCTCAACAACCTCGAACGCCGGCAGGAAACACCACGCAAGATCTATCAGCTCATGGATGCCGTTGATGAGAATACGCTGACGGTCGGTTTTGCCCGACGCTTTGCCACCTACAAGCGGGCACATCTGCTGTTTAATGATCTTGAACGCCTCTCCAAAATTGTGAATGATCCGGACCAGCCCGTTCAGTTTATCTATGCCGGTAAAGCCCACCCTGCTGACAAGGCAGGTCAGGAACTGATTAAGCATATTCTGGAAATCAGTCGTCGCAAAGAATTTCAGGGTAAGATCATCTTCCTGGAAGACTATGACATGGAGCTTGGCCGGGAGTTGGTTAAAGGAGTGGATATTTGGCTGAATACGCCCACCAGGCCCATGGAAGCTTCCGGAACCAGCGGTCAGAAAGCAACACTTAACGGTGTCATGAATTTCAGTGTCCTCGATGGTTGGTGGGCTGAAGGTTACGTGGAAGAAACCGGCTGGAAACTTAAAGAAGAAAAAACCTTTGAAAACCAGGAGTTCCAGAATGAAATGGATGCCGAAACGATCTACAATACGTTTGAGAACGAGATTGCTCCTATGTTCTATGATCGTGATACAGATGGCATACCGGTTGAGTGGGTAAGATGGATCAAAAATTGTATTGCCAGAGTAGCACCGCATTACACCAACAAACGAATGCTCGATGACTACTTTAAGACATTCTATAACCCGTTGTTTGATTCTTCAGAAAAGATCAGCAAGAATAAATACAAAGCGGCCAGAGAGCTGGTGCACTGGAAGAATAAGATCATACGGGCATGGGACAGCATTGAGGTTGTGGATAAGAAATTGCTGAGCAACTCAGGCAAGACATTGCTCCTGGGCGAAGTGTTCAGGGCTGAACTGATCCTTGATATCGGCGACATTCAAGCTTCAACGGTTGGTGTAGAGGTTATTTTTGTTCGAAAGTCAACGGAAGGAAAGCGCGAAGTTGTTTCCGTATATGAAATGGAGCAAAAAGAAAGCAAGGAAAACCAAATAACCTTTACCTGTGAAGTTCCGGCTGAGCGAACAGGAGAGTTTAACTATGCTTTCCGGATGTTCCCCAAAAACCCGGCTCTTGCCCATCGTCAGGATTTCAATCTGATCAGATGGATTTGATAACGATTGTCACCAAATTTCATGTATTTTTATAAAATATAAACGTTTTGGGGTGAATGGGTTTGCTGGTGAATTTAACCTGTCTGTTCATCCCGGCATGTATAATGATCATTAAAAAGAAAAGGGATATGAAATTATTGGAAGGTAAAACGGCTTTGGTAACCGGTGGTTCACGTGGAATCGGAAGAGCAATAGCACTTGCATTCGCAGAACAGGGAGCCAATGTGGCATTTTCTGACCTGGTCTATGATGACACTGCCAGGGAGCTGGAGAAAACCCTTCAGCAAAAAGGCGTTGAAGCAAGAGCTTATGCTTCAGATGCCAGCGTTATGGCAGACAGTGAAGAACTGATCCAATCCATCATCGACCATTTCGGTCGTATCGATATCCTGGTAAATAATGCCGGTATTACACGCGACACGCTGATGATGCGGATGTCAGAAGACATGTGGGATGATGTGATCAGGGTAAATCTGAAGTCGGCCTTTAACCTTACAAAGGCATCGCAGAAATTCATGCTAAAGCAGCGCAGCGGGAGCATCATCAACATGAGCTCTGTTGTCGGATTGGGCGGTAATGCCGGACAGGCAAACTACGCCGCATCCAAGGGCGGACTGGTGTCGTTCACCAAGTCGGTGGCACAGGAAGTCGGCGCCCGTAATATCCGGGTTAATGCCATCGCGCCCGGATTTATTGAAACGGAAATGACCGCAAAACTGCCGGAAGAAGTCAAAAAAAACTGGGCCGAACAAATACCGCTGAAACGGGCAGGTAAACCTGAAGATGTCGCCAATATGGCGGTGTTCCTCGCCTCTGATATGGCTGCTTATGTCACCGGACAGGTCTTTACTGTTTGCGGGGGGATGCATAAATAGGTAAACCCCATGCATTGTGAAAAGCTACATGTCATTCAACTGAAAAACCTGGAAGAACTAAATCTGACGTTCTCCAAAAAGTTTAATTGTTTTGCCGGCCATAATGGGGCCGGCAAAACCAATCTGCTGGATGCCATTTACTACCTTTCATTTTGCAAAAGCTTTACCAATCCCGTGGATTCCCAAAATATCCGGTTTGAAAAAGATTTTTTTATCATTCAGGGAGACTATCGTGTTAATGACCATACAGATAGCCTCTATTGCGGATTAAAACGGGGGCGCCGAAAAATTTTCAAACGCAACAATAAAGAATATGAACGGCTGTCTGACCATATCGGACATTATCCCCTGGTACTGCTCAGCCCCGCTGACACCATGCTGATAAGCGGCGGCAGCGAAGAACGGAGGAAATTTGTTGACGGGGTTATCTCTCAATACAACAAAGAATACCTTCATAAACTGATTAACTATAACAAAGCGTTGCAACAGCGAAACTCCCTGTTGAAATCATTCGCCGAACATAAGCAGTTCGATAAAGCCTCCCTTGACATTTGGGATGAACAGCTCGTCACCAATGGCCATTACATCTTTCAGGCACGTAAAGACTTTTTCCGGGAATTTATGCCTGTCTTTAGAGAAAATTATGCCTTATTATCAGAGCACAGGGAGACAACAGATATTCATTATGACTCTACCCTGACAGCAGAATCTGATTTTCGCGATCAGCTTGAAAAGGCTCTCGAAAAAGACAGGATCGTTCAGTATACCACAGTTGGCATTCATAAAGACGACCTTACTTTTCTTATCCATAATGAGCCAATTAAAAAATTTGGAAGCCAGGGACAGCAAAAATCTTTTATTATTGCTTTGAAGCTTGCCCAGTTTGCCTTTACCAAAAATGTGAAAGGTTATAATCCCATACTGCTTTTCGATGATATTTTCGACAAACTGGATACCGGCAGGGTGATGCAGTTAATGCGCCTGGTGGGTAATGCAGATTTTGGCCAGGTTTTTATTACGGATACCCGTCCTGGAAGGCTGGAAGAGCTGTTTACCGACATAGATGCAGAATGCAGGATGTTTATCATGGAAAATGGCAGTGTTGTCAACACATATACCCTGAACACAACAACATAATCGATATGTCAAGGTACAATGAACGTCCGCTGGGCGATATTATCCGGGAAGTGTTAAAACGCAACCGGCTGGAAGACAAAATCACAGAGACCCGTATTATGTCCTCCTGGGAAAAAGTGATGGGGCAGCACATTGCGCGCTATACCAATCGTGTCGTGCTGCAGGGTGGAACGTTGATTATTTACCTGCGTTCTTCTGTCCTTCGCAATGAGTTATCGATGGGCAAAACCAAGATCATACAGATGCTTAATAAGGAGATTGGCGAGGATGCCATAAACAAAATCACCTTCAGGTAGTGTGTTCACCTGTTAACGCCAATTCCAGTCTGCTTTTACGTATCCTGTTAACCCTGGCATGAATGGTTTGACAGTCCTTCAGTCGATCAGCCTCATCATGCTCCAGGTGGATTTTTACTTCTTCCCCGAAACAGTCATGTACCAACAGCACTTTTTGACGATAACCATCTGTAAATACCATCTCCTCAAGTCTGACCACCGGAAAACGGTAAGTTTCTCCCATTTGGTAACATGGATGTTCGGGTTCAAGAAAGAAAAACCCTTCCGAGGCAAACTTGTCAACACGGCACCTCACCTGCCGGCCTTTTTTTAATCCGTAATGAAGGTAGTATTTCTTCTTCAGCAAGTGTTTATTGCCTTGCTTATCTTCCAGTATAAAATAGGTGAAATGATCCCGGGGATTGATTTTTTCATCAACGATGGTAAAATGATAAGAATTGCCTGTCTTTAGGCTGGAATGTTTCATCTCTTCGCCGGCAATGATAAGGAAGAGTTTCCCCTTTTTAATACGTTTTACTATACAGGTTAACTGTTCGGGTGGGTTATCCCATAATGGTTTATCATACGTACGCACCTGCCAGGAGTACCCCAGTCCGTCTCTGACAGTAAAATAATATTCGTCCTGTTCAATGATATTCTTGTAATGTCCTTTGTTTATCACGGGAAACCGGTATGATTTACCCTCTGCATATTGCGGATGTGCAGGTTCGAGAAACATCCGGCCGTTGCAGTTAATTTTATCTACCCTGCAGCGTATTGTCTGCCCGGTCCGAAAACCATATCTTTCATAATACTGACCGGGCAAAAGAATTTTGTAACCATTGGGATCCTCCAATACATACCAGCTGTCACCTGGTGTGAGAGACATAGATTTTACAATCCGGAAAAGATAGCTTTCCCCTTCTGTCAGGCGTGCATTTGGTATTTTAACAGAACGGACAGTCATGTCGACGGATCACAAAATGGCTGATGATTGTATGATATGCCCGCCTTTTTCTGTGATTTTGGCTTTCATGGTTACAAAATCATCCTTGATGATAGGCCGGGTAGCATCTTCGATCAAATATGTTTCAAAGCCTTCCCCAAGGGCATCCAGGGCCGAGAAAGCAAGACAAACGTCACCGGCAAGGCCGGCAAGATATACCTGTTTCACACCTTTTTCCTGCAAATATCCGGTTAGGCCGGTCGATTTTTTGTGTCCATTGTCAAAAAAGGTACTGTAACTGTCAATATTAGGGTCAAGGGCCTTCCGGAATATTGTTTCTATGGCGCTCATCGACAAGGCATCAGCAAATGCAGCTCCTTTGGTCTCCTGAACACAATGATCAGGCCACAGGACTTGCTCAATGCCATACAGATCGATATAATCGAAAGGTTTCTTTCCTGGATGAACAGAGGCAAAACTACCATGGTTGGCTGGATGCCAATCCTGTGTAGCCACGACCAGCGGAAATTTTTCCTGTAATTTGTTTACCAGGGGGATAATTTGATCACCGTCCGGTACTTCCAGGGCACCGCCCGGCAAAAAGTCGTTTTGAATGTCTGTTACAATAAGTGCTCTCATGTGTTTATATTTGCGTTAAAGTTTGTAATTCAATGTTTTGTGACTCTGTAAAGGTAGAAGTTAGATGTTAGATGTTAGAAGTTAGAATTCACCGTTCACTGTTCACCGTTCACTGTTCACTGTTCACTGTTTGTGACAGCTCAAGCGCTGTCATTACGGTAGCTTTCCAGGGGGGATTGATTGAGGCCGGTCAAGCCCGGCCTGCACAGGTATCAGCTCCCTGCTTCCCTTTTCCCTTTTCGCTTTTCACTTTTCGCTTTTCACTTTTCACTTTTCACTTTTCACTTCTTCCTTCCAGCTTCGAGCTTCCAGCTTCTTTTCTTCTTCCTTCCAGCTTCCAGCTACTTTTCTTCTTCCTTCCAGCTTCGAGCTTCCAGCTTTTAACAATCATCTTCCTGTGTATAAACACCCCTGTTCGCAAGTAATCGGGATCTTCGACATAGGCGTTTCATATGGATAAAGTCACTATTATATATAGTGTCGTAATTCAGAAACAAGGGTTTCCCTTAATTGAAGAAGTTTGTCCGAAATACCTACTTTATAGATGTGGGGATAGTCGAATCGTTTATGTTCTTCAGGCAATTTCTCCAGGCGGTGTTCTGCAAATTCTTTCAGCTCAAACACCCCGGGAGGTGTGCGAAGTATCTCACCGTTTTGCATATGGTCGGTAAATAAGTCCTCAATGTTACAATTTTTCAGGGATAACGATTTTTCCTTTTGGATGGGGTGGGTCATTCTTTCCGGATTTTCTTCTTCCACCAGGGCAATACAGTCTGCATAAAACCGGTCATAATCGTCAAGAAAGCGCAACACTTTCTTCTTTCCCGGCAACGTTGTTTTTTCGATATTTTCGGATAATTTCAGGCGTGGTATATCGCCGGCCATTGCCAGTTTATATACCCCATCGATGGCGCCATCCGGACGGCCGATAATCATGCTTGTCCCCACACCAAAAATATCGATGGGGGCTGTTTGTTCTTTCAGGCTTTTGATAACATGCTCATCGAGCTGATTGGAAACCACTATTTTTACATCACTGAAACCGGAATCATCAAGCATTTTCCTGGTTCTTTTACTTAGATATGCAAGATCTCCACTATCCAGTCGAACCCCTTTTAACCTGTGACCTTTCTCGTTAAGCTCACGGGCAACCTGAATCGCATTCGGGACACCGCTTTTCATGGTATTATAGGTATCAGCAACCAGCACACAGTTATCCGGAAAGGTATTGGCATAATTACGAAAGGCTTCCAGCTCATCCTCATGGCTTTCAACATAGGAATGTGCCATGGTTCCGGAGGGTGGTATATCATTTTCATAAGCGGCATATACATTGGATGTGCTGTTGAATCCACCGATAATGGCTGCGCGTGAAGCTTGTAAACTGCCTGTTCCCTGAGCCCGGCGCAGTCCAAAATCACTCAGAATAGCATCACCTGCAGATTTCCGTATGCGACTTGCCTTGGTGGCTATCAGCGACTGAAAATTCAGCAGATTTAACAATAGCGTTTCGATCAACTGTACTTCAAGCAAGTTTCCTTCGGCCCTTATTACCGGCTCAGAAGGAAATACAACATCTCCTTCACGAAAGCCGGTCAGCTTGCCACGAAAACGAAAATTTTTTAAATATGCCAGGTAATCCTGATGAAAACCATGCTTATGGAGAAAATCAATATCAGCATCAGAAAAATGGAGGGATTCAAGGGATTGCAATAGATCAGACAAGCCTGCAAAGAGGACATAGCCTCCATCAAAAGGTATTTTTCTGAAAAAATAATCGAAACAGGCATATTGGTCATGGCGGCCATTCCGGAAATAGGCCTCTCCCATGGTAAGCTGATACATGTCGGTGTAAAGTGATGAAATCCGTTCTTTCTTAGGCATTTTTCAGCAATTTTGTCTAAAAATCATCATCATTTGGTGCATATAACATTTGTATTATGAATTAAGCTTTTACGACATATACCTGAGAGGTTTCGTGTTTAACCACCTTTATTTTCTCACCCTTGTCGATGAAACCTGTAAGTGCTGTTGCATCATAGATATCGTCATCAATTTCCACCTTACCGCTGGGGCGCAACATAGTAAAGGCCTCCCCTTCCCTGCCTACCACTGACTTCATGGTGACGTTGGCTGAGGAATACCCTTCATTGGTATTCTGGACGGCATCGAGTGCAAGTTCCCCGAAGCGCGTAGTTGTAAATAATTGCCTGCCAAGATAAAAGGACAATACCAGGGAGAGGAAGAAGGCAATGATCACGATCATAAACGCCATAAATATATCTGTTGCAGGCACACCGGTAAAGTCGAAGCCAACATTACCCACCATGGCCAGTGCCAGGCCTGA
>JAWLDT010000010.1:0-13776 GCA_041686485.1 Bacteroidales bacterium
CTTCTAACCTCTTCTCTGCTTCCAGCTTCTTTTCTTCTTCCTTCCAGCTTCCAGCTTCCAGCTTCGAGCTTTTTTTACTGTTCACTGTTTACTGTTCACTGTTCACTGTTCACTTCTTCCTTAGGGCTTCCAGCCATAATCCATGGGACTATATCCATCTGGTAATCAACCTATATATGTAACAAGGCTAAAAAAGGGTTGATCGATTCATGATGCAATGTATTACAGCGATGCAAAAAAACCGGATCAACCCTTTTGGTAATAAGCGCAATGCGCGTCAATGCGCTTCAGAAAGGCAAAGACTTAGTGCCTTTTTCGCGGCGTATAGTGTGTATGCAGCAGGTCATGTGCTTTGTGTCCCAACGGTTCATGAAGGAACGATTCATACAGCTCTTTGACCTCTGGGTTCTCATGCGACTTTCGGATGGCTTTGGCCTCATCCTCATCGTAGATGCCGGCTGCCCGTTTGCTGCGTATCGCCTCATTGGTTGGCATGGGCTGACCGCCACCACCAATACATCCACTAGGACAAGCCATTACTTCAACAAAATGGTAATTGGCTTCACCGGCTTTGATCTTATCCATCAATATCTTGGCATTGGTCAGGCCATGAGCGATAGCTACATTCAGCTCAACACCCTCCAGGAAATTCCAGTCTTTTACGGTATCTTTGATCTTGATCGTTGCCTCTTTTACGCCTTCCATACCACGAACAGGCTTGATATTCAGATTGGTGAACGGTACCTCTTTGCCGGTTACAAGTTCAAAAGCCGTACGTAGTGCTGCTTCCATAACACCACCGGTGCTACCGAAAATAACTGCTGCACCACTGGATTCACCAAGGATGCTGTCATAATTCTCATCTTCCAGCTTTTCGAAATCAACACCGGCCTGGCGGATCATGCGTCCCAGCTCACGGGTAGTCAATACATAATCGACATCTTTGTAGCCGCTTCCGCGCATTTCCGGTCGTTCTGCCTCAAACTTCTTGGCCGTACAGGGCATGATCGACACCACCACCACCTCGGCCGGGTTTTTATTGACCTTTTCCGCATAATATGTTTTGGCGAGTGGACCAAACATCTGCTGGGGAGACTTACAGGTTGATAAATTATCCAAAAACTCGGGATAAAGGTGTTCCTGGAACTTAATCCAACCGGGGGAGCAGCTTGTCATCATAGGCAGCGCCACATCTTCGCCGTCAACCAGTGCTTTTTTAAGCCGGGTAAGCAGCTCCGTGCCTTCCTCCATAATGGTCAGGTCGGCCGTGAAGTCAGTATCCAGAATTTTATCGAAGCCAAGACGGCGCAGGGCAGAAACCATCTTACCGGTTACCCTTGTGCCGGGCTCCATGCCGAACTCTTCACCTATTGCCACACGGGTAGCGGGTGCTGTTTGTACGACAACAAATTTGTTGGGATCATAAACGGCATCAAACACTTCATCGATGTAGCTTCTCTCGGTAAGTGCGGCTGTGGGGCAGCGGTTGATACACTGTCCGCAATTCGTACAAACCACATCATTCATGGGCTTATCAAGGAAGGTGCTGATGCGCATCTTATTACCTTTGTTGGCAACGGCCAGTGCACTCACATGCTGCAGCTTGGTGCATGTCCTGACACAGCGCTGACAACGGATGCATTTGCTGTCGTCCTTCTCGATAGAAGGGCTTGAAATATCAGGCTGTTTTTCCTTATCCTTAACCAGATCAAGAAAGACATGGTCCCCGATGCGATAATCATTGGACATGTCCTGCAGCTCACAATAACCGTTCTTAAAGCATTTGGTACAGTCTGCATTGTGTTCAGTAAGCAACAATTCAACAATATGTTTCCTTGCCTGACGAACCTTGAGGCTATTGGTCTGGATCTCCATGCCTTCGCTGACGGGTGTTGCACAGGCGGCGGGTAATGTCCTGGCGCCTTTTTGCTCCACGACACATACGCGGCAGTTCCCGGCAACGCAGAGGTCATCATGGTGACAGAGTGTCGGGATATTAAAATTCAGTTGGCGGGCAGCCTCCAGAATGGTCGACCCTTCATCTACTGACACCGAAATATTGTTAATTTTCAGGTTTACTTTATATTTACTCATGGTCATTTTCCTGTTAGAGGTTTATAAATAGCCGGGATTAGTAGATGATTTCTTCCCGGAAATTATTGATAATGGAATTGAACGGATTCGGAGCAGATTGTCCGAGACCACATTTCGAAGCGATACGCATCGTCTCAGACAGTTTCTGCAGTTCTTCCAGGTACTTGGGCGGTTTGATCCCTTTCTTCACTGCGGCAATACCCTTAACCAGCTGCTGACAACCTACCCGGCAGGGAGTACACTGCCCGCAGGATTCCTCTTCCATAAACTCCAGATAGTCATTCAGGATATTATACATGGAGCGGGAGCTGTTGAAAAGCATCATCGAACCACCGGTTGGTATCCCTTCAAATCCGATCAGGGTATCTTCAAAATCCTTTCTTGCCACACAGAAACCGGCTGCACCACCTACCTGTACGGCTTTGGTATCGCCATCGCCAAACTCATCTACAAACTGCTGCAGGGTCATACCAAGCTCAAGTTCATAAATTCCGGGGGTAGGTGTATCACCAGATACAGAAAACACCTTGGATCCACGTGAATCAAATGTTCCCATTTCCTTGAATTTGTCAGGGCCTTCCTTGGCAATCATCAAGGCAAATACCAGGGTTTCTACATTATTAACCGATGTGGGCTTGCCAAGGAACCCTTCAGATGTCGGGAATGGTGGCTTATTGCGGGGCTCACCGCGTTTCCCTTCCATGGATTCCATCAGGGCGGTTTCTTCTCCGCATACATAAGCACCACTACCTGAGTAAATATGGATGTGGAAGTTAAACCTGAGCTCTTTCAGCTTTTTCTGGAAATCTTCGATGGCCTTATGCAGTGAAGGCAGCAGGAAATTATACTCACCGCGAAGGTAGATATATCCCTTGTTGGCACCTATGGCATAGCCACATAATGCCATGCCGGCCAACACCTTTTCCGGCGCTTCGGTTAAAATTTCCCGGTCTTTAAAGGTCCCTGGTTCGCCTTCATCGGCATTACAAATCACATATTTCTGATCAGCTTCTTCATTTTTGGCAAATTTCCATTTCAGACCTGTAGGGAAACCTGCACCGCCACGACCACGAAGTCCTGAATCAATCACATCAAGGATAACCTCATCACGACTGCGCTTAAACGATTTATCCAGAATGGCCATATAGTCAACCTTTCCAAAAATCAGGTCAACCTTTTTCATTGTTTTTTCCATAACGCTATTTTTTCAAATGTTTTTGTTTGACAACTACTGTTTGTTCAGCGGCCTTACGCCATTTTCAGGTACTGACCCACAATGTCTGTGACCTTTTCAGGGGTTACCTCAGGATATACTTCATCGTTGATGAGCATAACAGGACCTTTATGACACCAACCAAGACAATTGGCCTGGAGTAAACTGAACTGTCCATCCGTTGTCGTCTCACCCAATTTAATCTTCAACATGTCTTCTAAGGTATGAATAATCTCATCCTTACCCTTCATGTGGCAAGTGATGGTTTTACAAACCCGGATGATGTACTTTCCCCTTGGGATTGTATCCATAAACGTATAGAAAGAAGCAGTACCATAAACATCTGCTGTACTAAGATCAAGCTCTTCAGCAACAGCCACCATAGCTTCTTCCGACAAGTAGTGCTGGGAACCGATCACAGCCTGGAGAATAGGCATCAGACTCGTGCGTTCACGGCCATGCTTTTCTGCCTGCTCCTTTACAAGTTCTTTAATGTTCGTCATAATTTTCCCTTTTTTAATTAAGTGGTTATGATGATTGAAAATCAGATTTTTTTAACGCCCCAAAAATAACAAGTCCATGTTGATTAAATAATTTTTTCTTTAATAATTTTTGAATGAGAAGCTAATTTATAAACAGACTAAATAATTTTTCTTGAATAAATTAGTCACCCCATGGACCCAAACCCATAATATATGGAAAGCCAACTGATTTTTATGTGATTCGACATTTCGACATTATTATAAACACACGAATTTTAAATGCTACCAGTCAGACTTTAACAAAAACACCCGCATACAGCCGATAAAATCAGTATTTTTGTTTCAAACACCACGTTCAATGGACACTACGCTTTACAGATATTTTATCCGGCTTAGCTATCTGGGGCACGGTTTTCATGGCTGGCAAAAACAGTCGAAAGCCCCTACAATCCAGGAGAAGCTTGAAGAAGTGCTTTCCACCCTGCTAAGGGAAGAGGTTCGTACCATGGGGGCAGGCCGTACGGACACGGGCGTCCATGCAGAAACCTTTTATGCCCACTTCGATACCAGCTACACCCCGGAAGTGATTGAAAGTATCCAGCTTGTCTTTAAAGCAAACAGGATGCTGCCATCCACCATCGCCATCCAGGATATTTTCCACGTTCCGCCAAAAGCACATACCCGCTTTGATGCCATCAGCCGCACATACCATTATTATATATGTACGCGTAAAGATCCGTTTTGGGCATCGCGCGCCTGGTTTTATGACCGGCCAATGGATATTACAGCCCTTCAGGATACAGCCAGCATTTTATTTAACCACAATGATTTTGCCTGTTTCTCGAAAACCCACACACAGGTAAAAACGACCCTGTGTGATATCTATGCTGCTGAATGGCAGGTATACGACCACATACTGTGCTTCCGGATTGAGGCCAACAGGTTTTTGCGAAATATGGTGCGGGCTATAGTAGGCACCATGACCGACGCAGGGCTCGGTAAGATCAGCACGGCGGATTTCGACCGGATCATACAGAGCAAGGACCGCTGCCAGGCAGGATACTCTGCGCCTGCCCAGGGTTTGTATCTGATGGATATCCGGTATCCCGATCAGCTCTTTTTCTGAGATCTGATCTTCTCTTTGATGAATTGCAGGGAGGTTTTTACCTTTTTCTCCTTTTTAGTCCGGTTTTTTGACAGGCGATAGTCACCAAGGAGATAGCCATAAGGCTCCATGCCCTCTACCTCATCAAAGATAACCTTCAAAACAGCCATACCCGGAATAAACAGGATCATACCAGCCAACCCCCAGATGAAGTTTCCGACAAACAAGGCAACGATGGTCATAAATGGGTTCATGGAGACCTTGCCACCCACGATTTTAGGGGTAAACAGGTTACTTTCCGCAAGTTGAATGACATAGAAAGATAAGAAGATACCGAAGGGATACCACAGACTATCCTTGGTCAGTAAGGCATACAATATCGGTAAGGTGGCACCGAGAAATGGCCCGAGGAAAGGGATAACATTCAAAAGTGCAGCAAAAACAGCAAACAGCAGGGCATGTTCAAGTCCGAAGCTATACAGGGCAATGCTGTTCAAAATCGCCAGGATCACAATAACGATAAACATCCCCACAATGTAATTCTGAACAACCAGCTTCACTTTATTAATCACATTCTGCACTTTCCCCCGATCTTTCTCAGGAAAAGCCCGGCGGACAAACTCAAGCAAAAAGTGTCTGAAATACAGGAAAAGAAGAATATAAATCGGAATAATGAAAACAATGGTCAGGGTGGTAGCCGTTGCGATCACACCCTGGGTCAGGGATGAAATGTTATCATAGAGATAAGAGAAAAAAGCACTCTGAAGGTTATCAAATGAGATGGGAACAGCTCCGTCAACGTGCTGTTCGGCAAAATCATTAAAAATATCAAGCAGTTCAGACACTCGTCTCTCCAACAGGAAGATGTCATCGGCGAAACCCAGCAGCTGGTTGTAAAAGAAATAAGCCAGGCCAAACAAAAAGGCGATGAGGGCGACCAGACTCAGAAATGCCGACAGCAATTTGGGCAACCCCTGCCTCTCTATCCAGGTTGCCATTGGCGTTATAAGCACAGCTAACAAACCGGCAATCAACAAGGGTACGAGGATGCTTTTTGCCTCAACCATGATGACGGCTGTCAGCAAAATGGTCAGCAGCACCATCGGCAGCTTAATGTAAAGCGGAAACTTTTTTACCATTTAACAGTCTGTTTTGCGGGTTATGGCCATTCACCAATCGCTTTTTGAATGGCACCATATATAATACAACGGAAACGCTTGTTTTATTGTGTAATAATCAGGTTTGCCCGAACGATAAATTATCAGCTGACTACACGGTGGTGATTACGCTCAAGCAAGCTTCTAAGCAAGGTTGACGGTGACCGGAAGCGGTATGTCAGCATCATGGCAGCAATCACATATGGCTTGTAGGCGGCTTCGAAATAGGTTTGCAGTCTGGATTGCTCAAACACATCGGCATTCACCTCACCATTACCGCATGATACACCCGAAATATCTGCCGGCAGACAATGCATATACAAGGCATTTTCCTGATGGGTCAAATTCTTTTTGGCCTGATCATATTCCCAGTCGATATGTTTTGCATTGTTTGCCAGACAATCTTTTTCCAATTCCAGTAAGCCTTTTTCGTCCCCCTCTTTCAGGAGTTCGGTTCGTTGTTCCATGACCTGAAAGGGAGCCCAGCTTTTGGGGTATACAATATGGGCATCTTTCATGGCCTCCTCCATGGAATGGGAAACCCGGAGGCTTCCGTCGTTTTCTTTGGCGAAACCGGATGCTTTTTCAACAATTTCGGGGATCAGCTCATAACCTTCCGGGTGAGCCAGGTGTACATCCATACCAAAGCGTGTCATCAGTGCGATTACACCTTGTGGCACCGACAATGGTTTTCCGTAGCTGGGAGAGTAGGCCCAGCTCATCACGATCTTTTTTCCGCGCAGGTTTTCCAGAGAACCATATACCTGCCTGAGATGCAGGAGGTCGGCCAACGACTGGGTCGGGTGGTCCATATCACATTGCAGATTGATCACACCGGGTCTGTTGGGCAATATACCCTGCTGATAGCTTTCATCCAGGGAGTCGCCAACTTCACGCATGTAACGGTTGCCCTCTCCCAGGTATATATCGTCGCGGATGCCGATAAAGTCTGTAAGGAAGGAGATCATGGCAGCGGTTTCTCTGACCGTTTCACCGTGGGATACCTGAGACTTTTCCTCGTCAAGATCCTGCACCGCCAGCCCCAGCAAGTTACTGGCCGAGGCAAAAGAGAAACGGGTGCGGGTCGATTTGTCCCTGAAGTTGGATACAGCCAGACCGGAATCAAACACCCGCGGAGAGATATTATTTGCACGCATTTGTTTCAATACCAGGGCAACATCCAGAATGGTCTCCAGATCCTGCCGGCTTTTGTCCCAGGTACGCAGAAAATCCTTGCCAAACAACCCTTTCTGTTCGTTATGCATTGATTCAATCGTAGAAAGTATCTTATCAGTCATCTGTTTATATTTGCGTTACTGTTTGTAATTCAGTGTTTTGTAAATCTAAAGTCTCCCAAATTCCAAGCCCAACAGCTACCCGCTTTTCATCAATAACCATAAGCAAGGGCGGCATAGAAGGCCGCTGCCTTTTCCAGATGGTCAACAGGGGTTTTCTCGTTGGGGGCATGGGCCAGGACTTCGTTTCCGGGACCAAACCCAAGCACGGGAATGTCATAGAATCCGTTAATGGTCACCCCGTTCGTAGAAAAGGTCCACTTATCAACGACCGGCTTTTGGTCAAACAGGTCAGAAAAAACCTTCACGCCCGTTTGTATCACCGGGTGATCTTCCGGAATTTTCCAGGTCGGATAGTATTTGTCCATCCCATAGGTAAAGCCGGTAAACGACGTTTCTTCGTACTTCATGATCTGTACCTGCGCTTTCATGCCGGAGATCAGCTCATTGATTTCCTGCAGGGCGGTTTCCCTGGTTTCTCCCCAGGTAAGGCGACGGTCAAGATGCAGGCTGGCAAAATCGGCCACGGCACACAAAGAAGGGCTTTGAGAAACAAACTCTGACACGGTGATGGTCCCCTTTCCCAGGACCTCATCCGTATGCAGCCGTTCATTCAGCTTTTCAATCTCCAGGGCAACCCGGGAAGCCATGTAGATGGCATTTTCCCCGCGTTCGGGGGCAGACCCGTGGCACGACAAACCATGGAAGGTAACCTTCATCTCCATACGTCCGCGCTGACCACGGTAGATATTCATGTTGGTAGGTTCGGTGACCACCACCATTTCCGGCCGCAGGTTTTCTTCTTCCACCAGGTATTTCCAGCAAAGGCCATCACAATCCTCTTCAATAACACTGCCAATAAAATAAATGGTAAGGTCCCGGTCAAACCCAAGCTCCTTAAGGATCTTACCGGCCGTTACAAAACTGGCAGCACCACCTTTCTGGTCTACACTACCCCGACCGTGAACATAATCATCCTGAATGGTGCCACAAAGGGGATCAAAATCCCAGTCTTCGGGATTGCCCAGATCAACAGTATCCATATGGGCATCGAAAGCTATAACCCGTTCACCGGAGCCGATACGTCCGATAACATTGCCCAGTTTATCCATTCTTACCTCATCAAAGTCAGCCGCTTTCATCTGACGCATAAGTTCTTGCTGCACCGCTTCTTCCTCCAGACTAAGCGACTTGCACTTCACAAGCGCCGAGAGATTTTCCGCCGTTTCATCGCGATATTTTTCGGCTAATTCTCTGATTTTTGTATAATTCGTCATATGATTCTGGTTTTGGGACGTAAAGATAGCTATTTTTGCCTGAACAGGAAGTAACAGCCTGAGGGTTTTCTTCATTTATAATCAGTGAACGGTGAACAGTGAACGGTGAAAAAAGCTCGAAGCTGGAAGCTGGAAGCTGGAAGGAAGAAGTAAACGGTGAACGGTGAACAGTGAACAGTGAACAGTAAAAAAAGCTCGAAGCTGGAAGCTGGAAGGAAGAAGTAAAGAAGCCTGAAGCTCGAAGCTCGAAGCTGGAAGGAAGAAGGAAATGGTAAATTATATCCTCTAACTTCTAACTTCTAACTTCTACCTTTACAGAGTCACAAAACATTGAATTACAAATAGTAACGCAAATATAAACATATGAAAATTTGGCATTTTATTCAGAAACGTCTGGCAGCCGGGAAACCGGTCATGCTGGTGACGGTTATCAAGATTGAAGGCAGCAGTCCGGGCAAACCGGGTTTCAAAATGGCAGTGGATCCCGATGGGAATATGAGCGGTTCCATCGGTGGGGGCGCCATGGAGTTTCAAATGGCAAATCTCGCCCGCCGGGAGTTAGAAGACGGTTGTTTTGCTGCTTTTCTCAAACGCCAGGTACATTCGCCAGAGGCTGGTGAAGAGGCCTCCGGTCTTATTTGTGCCGGAGAACAGATACACGCTTTCGTGCCATTATATCAGGCAGACGAACCGACAATACGGTCAGTGATCGAATGTCTGGAAAGCGGGAATCAATGCCAACTCAAGCTGACACCGGAAGGGTTTCACAGTGATCCCCGGCATGACAATACCACTTCGGAACACACGGAGATTGCCGAAGGTCATTGGCAGTATACCGAGACCTTAACCCCGCCCCCAACCCTCTATATTTTTGGTGGCGGCCATATCAGTGTTCCCATGAGTGAAGTGGCCGCCATGAGCGGCTTCAGGGTTGTGGTGATGGATAATCGCAAAGACCTCCAAACCATGACCAACAACACATTCGCTCACCAGAAACTTCACATTGATTATGACAAAGCCTTAGAAAGTATAGCGCATCCGTCAACGGCCTTTGTAACCATCATGACGGTGGCACATGCGAGCGATCAGGACATACTTGCACAACTGTTACCCTTGCCCCTGCCCTTTCTGGGCATGATCGGCAGTAAAAAAAAGGTAAAAACCATTTTTGAGAACCTGCGTGCGGAGGGATTTACCAATGAGCAACTGGAAAAGGTGGAAGCTCCTCTGGGGCTGGCTATCAACAGCGAAACGCCGGCAGAGATTGCCATCAGCATCATGGCGCGTATCATCCAGGTAAAAAATCAGCCATAATCATTGTGTGAAAAATGCTTAATGGCCTCTTCCCCCACCACCCATCACATCCATAATCTCCCGGGTAACACTTGCCTGTCGTACCTTGTTGTAGGTCGTGGTAAGCGAGTTGATTAGTTCATCCGCATTGTCTGTGGCTTCATGCATGGCGATCATACGGCTTCCGTGCTCCGAAGCCGATGCATCCAGCAATATCCGATACACATTATGGGCTATAAATTGCCCGGTAAGATAGTCTACAACCTCATCCGGCGTTGGTTCCATGATCACCGAGGGATCACGGTAACGCTGATTGTTTCCGGGTTGTGTCGTCATTTCATCAGGCTTAACCGGCAACACTTGCTCTGTAGTCAGGGTATGCACCACTGCATTATGAAAACGGTTATAAACCAAAAGAATGCGTCCGCAATGTTCTTTGAGATACAGCTCCATAATATGCCCTGCAAAGGCAGCAGCCGTTTCATAATTGACTTTCTCCGGAATATCGTGATTGCCTGCCAGTAATTCTATCTTGTCCTTTTCAAAAAATGCAGCCGGTTTTTTCCCGATGGGCATTACCCTGACCCTGTTGCCTGCATCTTTTTGCTCCCGGACCTCACGAAGGGTATGATTTATGACGTAAGTATTATATTGTCCACAAAGGCCTCTGTTTGAACCTATGCTGATGATGATAACATCTTTAACCGAACGCGGTTCGATGTATACATTCCTGACTTGTTCGTCAGGGGCCGTTATGACCTCATCCAAAACCTGTTTCAGCATCGCTGCATATTGACGACGATGAATGATCTGGTTTTGCACCTTACGGAGCCTGGAAGCAGCCACCATCTTCATGACGCTGGTAATCTTCCGGGTTGATTTCACCGTGGCAATTCTGTTGCGGATCTCCTGTTGCGTGGACATAATTACTTATGGTGTATCTCCGGATTCACCAGGGCTAGCTTCTCCGCCTGGGTACATACTTTCTTTAACATGGGTAACAGCTTCACGAATAGCCTCTGCCGCTTTTTCTTCGAAGACATCATTTCGAATATCTGTTAATGTTTCCGGATAGTGCTTACGCATATATCGCAGCAATTCCTCCTCAAACTTTTGAATATCCGATCTGGCAAGATCCATTAACAGTCCTTTGGTGCCGCAATAGAGGATGACGATCTGTTCCTCGACCGGCATGGGATGAAACGGGCGTTGCTTCAATATTTCCATATTTCTCACCCCTTTATCGAGTATTTCCTGTGTGGCAGGGTCCACTTCGGAGCCAAATTTGGCAAAGGCTTCAAATTCACGGTACTGTGCCTGATCAATTTTCAGGGTACCGGCTACCTTTTTCATAGTTTTCATCTGGGCATTACCGCCCACACGGCTTACAGATACACCAACATTGATGGCGGGTCGCACTCCGGCATTAAAGAGCGCCGTTTCCAGGAATATCTGACCGTCAGTGATGGAGATCACATTCGTTGGTATATAGGTGGAAATATCACCTGCCTGGGTTTCAACCAATGGCAGGGCAGTGAGTGAGCCTCCGCCTTTTACCTTTCCGCGAATGGACTCCGGAATGTCATTCATGTTTTGGGCAATCTCATCAGAAGAGATTATCCTGGCGGCGCGTTCCAGGAGTCTCGAATGGAGGTAAAATACATCACCAGGGTAGGCTTCACGTCCCGGCGGCCGGCGAAGTAACAGGGATACCTCCCTGTAAGCAACCGCCTGCTTTGACAGGTCATCGAATATCACGACGGCATGACGACCTGTATCACGGAAATATTCGCCAATAGCGGCTCCCGCGAATGGTGCATAAAACTGAAGGGCTGCCGGGTCGCTGGCAGAAGCTGACACAACGATGGTGTATGGCATCGCCCCATGTTTTTCAAGCTGTTCCACCGTATTGGCCACTGTCGAACCCTTTTGCCCAACGGCAACATAAATACAATAGACGGGATCCCCATTATCATAATGCTCTTTTTGATTGATGATGGTATCAATAACAATGGTTGATTTCCCACTCTGGCGATCACCAATGATCAGCTCACGCTGTCCCCTGCCAATTGGTATCATAGCATCAATGGCCTTAATACCGGTTTGCAACGGTTTGTTAACCGGCTGCCTGTAAATCACACCGGGCGCTTTGCGTTCGAGCGGCATTTCAAAAAGCTCGCCTTCCACCTGTCCTTTGGCGTCTACAGGACGCCCGAGGGTATCAATAACCCGGCCGGCAAGGCCCTCACCAGCCTTTATTGAAACAATATGGCCTGTACGGCTAACGATATCCCCTTCCTTCAGGTTTCGGGAGTCCCCGAGCAATACCAGCCCCACATTATCCTCCTCAAGGTTTAAGACCACCCCCGTTAACCCTTCATCATTACAACGGATCATTTCGCCGGACCAGGCATTGGTCAGTCCATATACACGGGCCACACCATCACCTACCTGTAAGACGGTGCCCGTCTCCTCCAATTCGGTTTCAGCCTCGAAACCGGCCATCTCACGACGTAGGATTGCCGATATTTCAGAAGGTTTTATATCAGACATACAAATCTGTTTTATCAATGTGCAAATAACTCCTTGCCCTGGATAACTTTCGTTTGATACTGGCATCATATCGCTGGTCTTCCAGATCCAGTATAAAACCACCAATGATATCCGGATCTACCGACTCTTCAAATTCAATCCGGCGGGAGGTCAAGTACCTGGCTGCCTTCAATGCCTGCTCCCGGAGGGCATTGTCCAAAGGCACGGCAGTAGTAATACGAACCTTTTCGATGCCCCTGTATTGTTTATAAACGGTAAGGTAGGCCCTGGCAATTCCATCCAGCATATGGCCACGCTGCTTCCGCACGATAATCACCAAGTACTGTAAAAACAAGGGATGCAAGCGCCGGCCAAAGACCTTGCGGATCACGTTTTGTTTCCTGCTTGCCGGAATAACCGGGCTTTTCAAGAATATAAAAAGCTCCGGATTGCCTGCCAGGGATTGGGATACAAACTTCATATCCTCATAGGAACGCTCGGGAATATCATGCTCCACAACCAGGGAGAGTAGCGCCCGGGCGTAACGTTTATACAATATCTGATTATTCTGATGCATAATTTTTACTGATATGGAACGTCGAATTAATTTGTCCCTACCTCATCAAGTAATTTATTGACATACCTGGCATTACGTTCGCGGTCACTAAATTCCTCCCGTAGAATTTTCTCCGCCATATCAAGTGACAGGGCAGAAAGTTGGTTCTTCACCTGTTGAATGGCTTGTTGTTTATAGCTGTCAACAATTCGTTCAGCTTCATCCGTTATCTGCCGTGCTTCTTCCCTGCCCTTTTCTCTTGCCTCTTCCATGATCTGATCAGCCTGGCTACGCGCCCTGGCAACGATGGCTTCATGCTCTTTTTCGGCGGCGGCCATCTTCTCAGTACGTACCTTATCAAGATGCTGCATCTCTTTTTCAATCTTCCGGGCATCACGAAATGACTTATCCAGCTGTTTCTGCCGCTCATTAAGAATCTGTAAAATAGGCCGCCACGCGAACTTCTTTAATATATAAAGCACCAGACCAAAAGCAATGGTCATCCAGAATATCAATCCCAGTCCGGGCATTAACAGTTCCATAAGCTATATTTTCTGTACGTTTTTAAGTGTATATTTGATCGAAAGGTCGAAATATCAAAAGTTTCCTCTTTATTTCTACAATCGTTTCATCCCTTCAGGATTTCTCGCATCTTTGTGTCTTTTCTTTGTGTTCATCGTGCCTTCGTGGTTTGGTTTTCGACATAGAAGGCACGAAGGACACGAAGTTCGCTTTTGGTGACAGGTCAAGCGCTTGTTGTGACAGGTCAAGC
>JAWLDT010000010.1:13876-22727 GCA_041686485.1 Bacteroidales bacterium
CTTGTTGTGACAGGTCAAGCCCTGTCATTACGGTAGTTCACAGTTCCCGAAAGGCTTCGAACCACCTATAAACACCTGCAACAGGCGCTGCAGAAGCTACACAAACAGAGTCAGCAGCACGATCACCAACGCAAAAAACGTGATGCCTTCAATAAGGGCTGCCGCTACCAACATGGAAGAGCGCAGGTCGTTACCGGCCTCGGGCTGACGGGCAATACTCTCAATGGCACTCCGGGCAATAGCGGATATCCCGTAAGCTGCTCCAAAAACCGCAATAACTGCAGCAAGTGCAGTTCCAATCTTCATCCATTCGTGAGCAACATCCATAGGATCAAGCAAAACAAATAATAATGACATAGTTATAAAATTTAGATTCATGGGTTAATGATCTGCCTCAGGCACAGCCATCCCAAAAAAGAATGCACTAAACATGGTAAATATATAGGCCTGCAAGAAGGCAACCAGTATTTTCAGAAAATTAAGAAATAATAAAAATAAAACCGTGACGGGCGAAATAGCGAAGCCAAGAAGAACACTCACAGATCCCAAAACAAAAATGAGGGACGCAATGCTCAGGATCACCATGTGGCCGGCCGCGATATTTGCAAAAAGCCTGATCATCAATACAAAAGGTTTAATGACCGCCCCGACGATTTCAATAACCGGCAGGATAGGAACCGGCAATTTCAGAAAGACAGGAACGCCCGGCATGTTAAACATGTGTCGCCAGTAAGCCTTATTGGCATACCAGTGTGTAGTGAAGAACGTAAACATAGCCAGCACAAATGTAACACTGATGTTACCGGTTACATTGGCACCTCCGGGAAAAAACGGAACCAATCCCAGCAAATTATTCAGTAAGATAAAGAAAAATACCGTCAGCAAATAAGGCATAAACTTATGGTATCGATGCGGTCCGATGGCAAGGATAGCAATCTGGTCCCTCACAAAAAGGATCAGCGGCTCAAAAAAAGCCGCTAATCCGCTGGGTATAGTGTTTGAACCGGATTTACGATAGCGGCGACCGACACTTATAAAAATCAGGCATAACAAACCGGAAGAGAAGAATATGGCTGCCACATTTTTGGTAATCGAGAAATCGTATACAAACGAGGCATTCGGGTCGGGTGTAACCCCATCATCAAGCACCGGTATGATACGGCCCTTTCGCGGACCCTCTTCCGCAATACGAAAACCTTTGTGAGAAGACTCCCCATGATGAAAATGATGGCTGGAGAAAAAAAAGAAACGTCCTTCATAGAACAGAATAACCGGCAGGGGCATTGAGATTTCTCTTTCACCGATATCAAACAGATGCCATTGATAGGCATCCAGGGCATGACCAACAATCAAATGACGAAGATTCACAGTAGTGTTTTGCTGCTTTTCCTCATCAGCGGAAATTGTTTCGCTGGCTGCTGCGCCTGAACCTGATACCATATATAACACAACACCCAGCATTAAAGGCAGAAGTGATCTGTCAGATGATATTTTCAGACTATCCATATGCATTGGAAGGTCTTTTTTAGTATTATTGCCAAAACCCGGCTAAATCAGATTCTTATTCTACTCTATAATTACACTTATTTGTGGTCAGGCATTATTTTTCTTCTGAAGATCCTGATAAAGAGAGGTGACTTCAAAAATTGTAAATGCAAAATAAAACACAAAAAAGGTCACGATAAACGTAACGGCATCTTCCGGATAGCTGAAGCTATAGAGTATTAATACCCCGATATAGAGGAAAAACCGGAAGGCAGTGATCATTAAAAAAAGCGAATTGAAATTGTTCGACCTATTTTGAGAAAGCCTGTTCAGCAAAAGTTTTGACAGCAGAATAACCAGGAAAAAAAAGGGGATAAACCACCAATAAACCGCTGATATAAAATCACGGGGCAGCACAAATGCCAGGAGGGCAGCTATAACCACTAAAGCAGCAGCGAAAAGGGTTAATCTTACCGTAAATACCCTCAGGTTTATCACCATGTTTTATCAGGCGCTTTCAGCTTTCTTGCTGTCAGTTTGTTTAGGCTGTTTGGGAGCTTTGTCCTTTTCCATGGAACAAGTGCCGGAAAAACTGGCACCTGGCTCTATGGCAAGCTTATTGGTAACAATATCACCCCAAAAAACAGAAGATGCTTTAAGGCTCAGGAGCTCACCAATTTCGGCTTTCCCATTCACCTTTCCGGAAAAATCGGCGTTCAGACAAAATATTTCCCCTTCTACTTCTCCCGTATCTCCGATCACCACCTTTCCTTCTGAACGCACTTCCCCAATTATTTTTCCATCAATCCGGATATCACCTTTTGATGAGACTTTACCGTTAATGGTAGTTCCGCTACCAACAAGGTTAACTGCTGTATGATCCGGTTCCTTTTGTTTTGACATTATAAATATAAATTAAGATAGTGACACAATCTTTTGCTAATGTATTTGATTGCTTTGAGCAAAAATAAAAAAAATGCGAATACATCGCATCAGGGCCTGAGATAATAATGATTAAAAAACCGGCGATACGCTTCCAGCTCTTTATCCTGATAAAGCAATGGATAATTGTTAACAGAGATTACAAATGGCTCAAAAACATCCTGCTCCGGAGATCCCATATCCGCCACATCCAACAATTCATTGTAATAATCAAGGCTTTTTCGTTGGTCTTCAAAGTTAATAATGGTGATTAGCTGTTTATCATCTTCAAAATAAACATTATTGACTGTCAGATCATTATCAGCATATTTTTCTTCATTAAAATCAGATATGCGACTAGTGATCCCGGCAACTTCGTACTGATTGGCATCCAGAAGCAAAACAAAGAAATGAACGTTTTCGGGATTATAAGTAAAAGGAGACTCAATGTCTTCTATTTCGGGCATTTCTGGAGTTGTGGCCAGTGTATCCCCATCTTCAGCCATCTCGGTTTCAGATGCTTCCAAAGAGGCTAACAATACAGAAGCGGGCTGGTGTACGGGCGTGTCGTCATATTCCTGAATAATCCGTTGCAACAGACTCCTGAACTCTCGCTGATCATCTTCTTTGCCATAAGCCAGTGCATTCAGATACACAAATCTGGCTTTCAGCTCACGGGATACCTCGAGGGTGTCAATGGCCTCAAGGTTCTCTCTGACCACTCCGTATCTGCCGTTAAAAAAGGCATTATAACTTTCTTCGTAAAGTCGCTGTGCTTGATTTTGTTTCTCCCGGACATGATCGGCATAATCCGGATCCCCGAGTATTTGGGCAAATTCGCTGTCGGGATATTTATTTATAAGCTCATCCTTTATCTGCTCTGCTTCAGAATAATTTCCAATATTTTGATTGAGATGATACAGATAATAATACGCAAACAGTTCTTTATCCGAACCGGGGAATTCATTCACAAGGTTAGAAAAACTATTGATGGCGTTTTCAAGATCTTCAAGCTGTTCCCTAAAGATCACACCCATGTTGTAATGGGCTTGTATTTGTCTGTCTTTGGAAGCCTGCATTTGCTCTTCCGTATTCGGAATATTCCGCAGGTAGGTATCCGCATCATATTCATCAAGCTCAAGTGTATCTTCCTCCTGCGCCATATCTTCAATACCGGGCATATCCATGTCAAGACCACCGGCCATTGTCTGCTTATTGCTGATGCGCCAAAGGTCTTCCAGGGGTCTGTCGCCATAATTGCTAAAAAACTCCATTTCGCCCCTTTCCATGGCATTGGTGTTGTAGAAATACCATCCACTGTCCTGCGAACCCGTACCCCGGGTTTGTCTGGCCGTTCGACCGGCCTGACGCATTTCCTGTCTCCGCTGCCTTTCCGCCTCTTTACGCTCCTCTTCTTTTCGGCGCAAATCCTCAATAATATCCTCTGCCACAGCCAATTGCTCCTCCTCCGTCATGGCAGCCAGATTTTGCAGGGAGTCCTCACGTTCTATGACTTCCATCTGGCCTGCCAGATTTGATAATATTTGCTGACGTGCCTGAACTTCTTCATAATCATCATACCCTCGCGGAAGATAGGTTGTCGCACTATCATAATAGAGGGTAGCTTCCTGATAATCGGGATGTTCAAAATAAATCTCACCAAGACGCAAAAAAGCCAGACCTTTTTGGAGATCATTTTCCTCACTTACTTCAGCAGCCTTGTTAAACAGCTCTATAGCCTCCTGCTCGTCATTCTCTTCAATGGCCAGCTGTGCTAAGGCATAGTATATTTGATCGCGATAAGTTCTGTTGCGGTCCTCTGACAACATCTTTCTCAGTTCGGCACGTATGGCATCACTGCCACCCAGATCGGCATCATACGCCATGGCCATACCTATGCGTGCCTGGAAGGCCATTTGATGACTGGTACGCATATCCAGCACCCGCTCGTATGTCTGCTGAGCCAGTTTGTTGTTGCCCGCATGTTCATAAAGTTGCGCCTGAATAAACGTCAAACGGGCACGTTCATGACGATCATCCACATAAGGAAGCCCCTTTTGCAATTGTTCTGCAGCCTTATCATACTGTTCCTGGCGTAAATAGTGATCTGCGTATGTTTTTCGAAACAACGCTACGGTATTGTCGTGTAACAGGCCATCATTAAAGTGGCTTTCAAGCAGCTCCAGCATAGGAAGAGCTCGTTCATATCGTTCCTGTTCGTGATAACATTTGGCAATCCAGGCCTTTGCATCGTGACTAAGTTTGGTATCATATTCACGGATAATGTATTCAAAAGTCAGAATAGCCAGGGTAAAGTCTCTTTTAAAAAAATGACTCCGGCCAATTAAAAAATAAGATTCATCAATCCATTTGTTATGCTCCTCACCCCGGATATCCATCGAGTGCTTCCTGATAACCAGACTGGCCTTCTCATAAGCCACATCCATGTTATTCTTTACAGATGAGGCATCCTGCTCGGTTCCGTATGGAAAGACCGATAATATTTCTTCGAAGTTGTCGGTATGCTGCTCCTTGAGTTGCCGTACCCCTTCTTTGTAACTCTCACGGGCATTAAAGAACCCATTATATTTGGCATTTACGGTATGAAAAGCCCGGTTGACAAAGGCATCCTTTTGCGTTGAACAACCCGCCAGGATCAAAATAAATACCAACGGCAGGAGCAATAAACGATACGTATACGTATTTTTGGTGATATGCGGCATATTTCCCATTTAAGAAAGCACAAATATAACGTTAAAAATCCATTTGTGGTTGGTTGTTATGTGTCGGCAACCAACAGCTATGACTACAGGATAGTCAAAAAACCTGCGATTTGCCTTCATTAATAACGCATAAGGGTATTGTTTATTTTCAAAAATAACCCCATGCCATGACTGACATGCACAAAATGATTATTTTTGCGGAATAAAGTCCTTAAAAGGCGCATATTCATGGATACAGAAAAGAAAAACAAATCATTCTTCCGGAAGCTTCATGACAAGTATCGCCTTATCATCATGAATGACGATACTTTTGAAGAAAAGCTTAACCTGCGCCTGTCACGATTCAACGTATTTATTTTTGCCGGCACTATATCTATATTGCTGGTTGTTGCCACGATATATTTGATTGCTTTTACGCCGCTCAGGGAGTATATTCCGGGCTATGCAGACTTTAATACCCGGAAAGTTCTGCGGGAGTTATCCATGCGTGCCGATTCCCTGGAAAGTGATCTGCGTCAGAAGGACCTATACATCATGAATATCAGGAATATTGTGGAAGGCAAAGACCTTATTGATCACATTCCTGACAGTGTAAGCGAGACAGATGCATACGATATAGAAGAATTACCTCGTTCAAAAGAAGATTCTATTTTACGGGCCCAGATAGAAGAGGCCGAAGAAGAGGCCCTGTTTGAAAGAAACGAACTGTCCGGTAATAATTTTTCCCAGACACAGGAATTTAGAGGTATCCCTTTCTTTCCGCCGCTCACTGGCATGGTAAGCAGCCATTTTGACCCCACATCAGGGCATTATGGCGTAGATGTGGTGGCAGATCACGATGAGTTGATCAAAGCCACCCTTGACGGAACCGTTATATTTTCTACCTGGACAATAAAAACCGGATATACCATTGGTGTTCAGCATGACAACAACATTGTTTCCATTTATAAACATAATAGCGAGTTATTAAAAGACGAAGGTAGTTTTGTTGAATCTGGCGAAGCAATTGCCGTAATAGGTGCTACAGGCCTTTATTCAACAGGGACACACCTGCATTTTGAACTTTGGTTTAACGGGAATCCGGTCAATCCGCTCGATTATCTTGAATTCCAATGAGATCCTACCTACCAAAAAAGATTACCATACTGGGATCAACAGGGTCTGTCGGCCGTCAGGCATTGGAGGTGATCCGCCACCATCCCGAAGCTTTTTCTGTCGATATCCTGAGTGCCCATAACAATACAGATCTGCTTATTGAGCAGGCAGGATATTTTCGTCCTGCAGCAGTGGTCATAGGCAATCCGCAACATCATCAAAAAGTTCAGCATGCTCTTTCTGATAACCCCATACAGGTCTTTTCCGGGAATGAAAAGTTGGCGGAAGTAGTTACGGCATCAGGTTCTGATACCATATTGATGGCCATGGCTGGCATATCGGGCCTGCAAGCCATCGCCAGTGCCATCCATTGCAATAAGAATATAGCTCTTGCCAACAAAGAAATGCTGGTGTCCGCCGGACATATCCTCCTCCCCATGGCCCGAAGGCAGGGGGTGCAAATGATACCTGTTGACTCTGAGCATTCTGCCATTTTCCAATGTCTCAGAGGGGAACAATACGATACCATTGAAAAGATCTGGTTAACTGCCAGCGGCGGCCCCTTCAGGGGAATGTCCCGGGAGCAGCTCAGCAACGTAACCAAAAAAGATGCCCTCAACCACCCTACCTGGTCCATGGGGGAGAAAGTCACCATTGATTCAGCCACCATGATGAACAAAGGCCTTGAGATGATTGTGGCCGGTTGGCTGTTTAACCTGCGTGCCGAACAAATAGACATCGTCATACACCCACAATCCATCGTACATTCAATGGTTCAGTTTATAGACGGCAGCATAAAGGCACAACTGGGCTTTCCCGACATGAGATTTCCCATCCAATATGCCATGGCGTATCCCGACAGGATCCCTGCCGCATCACCACCGATTGGACCTGAAAACTTCAACAGTCTGGATTTTGAGAAAACAAATATGTATCGCCATCCATGCTTAAAACTTGCCCTTCATGCGATGAAAACTGGTAAAGACAGGCCCTGCGTGATGAATGCCGCCAACGAGGCGTCAGTAACGGCATTTCTCAACGATCAGATACGGTTCGTACAAATACCGGAGGTTATTGAAGAAAGCATGAAACAGATTCCAGAAAAAGAGTTGCCAAACCTGGAAGATGTGGCAGAAAGCCATCAAAAAACAATGAATGTTGCCAATAAAATCATCAAAACAATTGTACATGACGAACGTTCATTATAAATGGGTACTTTTGCAAATTGTTATTTACTGTTTCCCGTATTTCTTATTAAAAAAGCAGCGTTTATAGATGGAAATTATCATAAAAGCACTACAGTTTTTCCTTAGTCTTTCCATATTAATTGTTATTCACGAGTCCGGACACTTCCTCTTTTCCCGTTTGTTTCGCATCCGGGTCGAGAAGTTCTACCTGTTTTTCAATCCCTGGTTCTCTCTCTTTAAGATTCGTCGCGGTGAGACCGAATATGGAATGGGGTGGCTGCCGCTAGGCGGCTATGTCAAGATTGCCGGAATGATTGATGAGTCGATGGACAAAGAGCAGATGAAGAAGCCGCCGGAACCACATGAGTTCAGAGCCAAACCGGCCTGGCAGAGGCTAATTGTCATGGTTGGCGGGGTATTTTTCAATATTGTCCTTGCCGCGCTGATCTATATTTTCATGCTGTTCTTTATCGGGGATGAATACCTGCCGGTTGAGAATATGAAATATGGTATTGTCGCCCAGGAACTTGGTCAGGAAATCGGTTTACAGACCGGTGACCACATTGTCGCTGTAAACGGCGAAGAGCCTGGCGACTGGTCTGCCTTACAACAGCGTTTTGCACGCGGGGAAATCAACCAGGTAACCGTAGAACGCCAGGACAGCCTGGTCAGGCTGACAGTTCCGGATAATTTTTTCGGAAGGCTGATCGAAGCACGCGGCGAAAACTTTATTGCTATGCGGTTTCCGTTCATTGTTTCCGGCTTTCTGGATAATTCGGCAGCCGAAGAAGCCGGTGTTAAAACAGGTGACCATATCAAAGGTATCGGCGGTGAAGATGCATGGTCGTTTGTCGAGTTTGCCGAAACAATAGGCGATTATGCCGGCAAGGAGACAACACTGACCGTTGAACGTGACGGTGAAACCAGGGAATTGGATATTACCATCCCGGAAGAAGGTCAGATCGGTGCCTACTTGAAGGATCCACGTGAGATCCTGGAGACAGAGACCCGGGAATATTCGTTTTTCACCTCCATACCTGCAGGGATAAAAAAAGCCTACACCACGACAACAAGCTATTTCAGCGACCTGGGCTTGTTGTTTAGCGAAGAAGTAAGTGCCCGGGACAGCCTTGGAGGCTTTATTACCATTGGCAGTATCTTCTCCCCTACCTGGGACTGGGTGCATTTCTGGACCATGACTGCCTTTCTTTCCATCATCCTTGCCGTAATGAACATACTGCCTATCCCGGCCCTGGATGGTGGACACGTAATGTTCCTGCTCTACGAGATTATCGCCGGCAGAAAACCACCGGAAAAATTCATGGAGTATGCCCAAATGATCGGAATGCTTCTGCTACTGTCACTAATATTGCTGGTCAACCTAAATGATGTGCTCAGGCTGTTCCAGTGAACAGTGAACAGTGAACAGTGAACAGTGAA
>JAWLDT010000010.1:22827-55910 GCA_041686485.1 Bacteroidales bacterium
GGCCGGACTTGGCCGGCCTCAAGCACTTCCCCGTGGAAAGCTACCGTAATGACAGGGCTTGACCTGTCACAACAGTCGCAGGCCGGACTTGGCCGGCCTGCCAATTACAAAAAAGGAGCAGTGGTAGCCGCAGCACTTGGGCTGCGTAACTTAAGAAAAGATGCGAGGACGCGAGGATGCGAAACCAACAACGCGCGCAGCACCAAATGACAAGGCGAAGCCTTATATGACGCGAAGCAAATGACAGCGAAGCGTAACAACGCGCGCAGCACCAAATGACAAGGCCAGGCCTTACATGACGCGAAGCAAATAACCAAACATGTACGAATGAAGAGAACCTTCCAGACATTCATCCTGGGCTCATCGGCGGCAATACCCACTGCCCTGAGACATACCACTGCCCAACTGCTGCACTACCATAACAAGTATTTTCTGCTTGATTGTGCTGAGGGGACACAGATGCAACTTCGCCGGTATAAAAAGCCCATGACGAAAATCAACCACATCTTTATCAGTCACCTGCATGGCGATCATTTTCTGGGACTGCCCGGCCTGTTGTTTTCTCTACATTTGCTGGGCAGGGAAAAGGATCTGTATATCTACGCACCACCCGGTCTGAAGAAGATCATTGACATGCTTTACGAGGTATCCGAACTACAGCCATCCTTTCAAATCCATTATCACGAGCTGCACAAAGGCCGGGAAATCATCTACGAAGACGAGCACCTGACCATGGAAACCATGGCCATGAACCATCGCCTCCCTACCTTCGGTTTGCTGATACGGGAGAAACCCGGCCAGAAAAACATCAGCAAAAAGAGCATAGCCAGGTTCAACATTCCGGTGAAACAGCTCCCTGCCATCAAAGAAGGTAAAGATTTTATTACCCCTGACAACAAGGTCATTCCTAACCGGGACATTACCATAGAACCGCCGCCTCCGCGTACATATGCTTTCTGTTCCGACACAGCTTACACGGAAGACTTTATCGATCAGATCCATGGTGCAGATCTGCTCTATCATGAAGCCACCTTTATGCATGCATCCGCTGACATTGCGCGCCATAAGATGCACAGCACAACCGTTGAGGCAGCTACCCTTGCCAAAAAAGCACAGGTTGGAAAGCTGATGATCGGCCACTATTCTGCGAGGTACAAAGAAATGAAAGAATACCTGGAGGAAGCTTCGGGAGTATTTCCGGAAACCATCATGGCAGAAGAGGGACAAACGATTCCCGTTTGACCTTTATACAGTCAGAACAATAACTCCAGGAAATGATCCGGCATTACATCTGCAGTGCCGGGAACCATGTCATGCCGTTGTAACAAATGCAACAAAATGGAGGGTTCGTGAAAATTTCCCGGCAGGTCTTGTTCAAACGCCTTCCAACTATTAGAATGGGATGCACCATTCACCACGGCATGACGGATAATACCCTCTTTCACCTCTAACTTACAAAACAACCTTACCCCATCCTTGGTTGACTGCCCGGAAAACGTATAAGAAGGGCTATAGCCATAGTTCCATGTCCATCGATCATATTTACTATTCATAAGCGCCGTGACTTCCGGTATAGCAGAAGGAACAAGGGTTTCTTCATGAACAGGATTAAATCTCTGTTTCAGATAAGCCTTCAGTTGCGCGGCAAACTGATGAAAGGAAGGCGGTGATTCGAAAAACTCACTGATATTGCCCACCTGACTTCTTACCGACTTTACACCCCTGTCGGAATAGCGATCCGGACGCTCCCGGATTGCTTCGGATAAAACAGTCAGATCGGCATCATATAATAGTGTGCCATGATGTAATACCTTCTGCTTGTAGACATGTTCGGCATTGCCTGATATCTTCAGGCCATTGACCCGGATATCGTTTTTTCCTTCGAAACGTGCCGGCACGCCCAGTTCATTCAGGAAATCAATAACCGGGGCGGTGTGTTTACGGAAATTAACCATATTACCTGTTTCGCCTTCCATGATCATGGTATAATTCAGGTTACCGGGACCGTGAAATACCGTCCCCCCACCGGAAAGACGCCGGATCACCGGAATGCCCTTCTTATAAATATGGGGAAAGTTAACTTCTGCCAGCGCATTCTGATGCTTACCAATCACAACCGAGGACCCGCTCGACCAGAGCATCATGCATTCACCTTCAACATGGTGCAGGAGGTACTCCTCAAGTGCAATATTACAGGCCGGGTGGGTTTCGGAATGGACAAACAGTTTCATAAATGAGGTTCAGACACTATCAGCAATAATTTTTGAGATGCAATCACCGTCCTGCCTGCCACACCGGTCAGCATACCGACAGAATGTCCGTTTCCGGCGAACATGGACTAAATCACAACAAATGTAAGGAATTCCATGTAAAAGAATAACAGCAGAGATTTGCTCCTTACTTCTGAGAAACAGAGCGAGGGGATTTTTTTATACCTTTGTCTGATTTTTTAAATACCTGCATATGTCACCGTGAAACGCACCTGACAGGATTTTGACCCACAGGGGGATGATCATGGGAGTTCGAAGCTCGAAGCTGGAAAGAAGAAGAAAAGTGAAAAATTAAAAGTGAAAAATGCAGGCCGGGCTTGGTCGCCCTGAGGGCAATTTAATTTAGCCCAGTGGCAACGCCCTGGGTCGACATAGTGCCACCAACCCCAGAAGCGCCCTGTAAATAAAGCCATATGGCACAAAAATAAGGGCAACTTAAAAACCTAAAAACAGCAAGCCGCAAAACGCTGCAAATCAGAAATAAACAAAATTATAAACAGATGGATAACATCCCAAAACAATACGCACCCGGCAACACAGAAAGCAAGTGGTATGCCTTTTGGATGGAAAACGGTTACTTCAGATCAGAACCGGATGAACGCACACCCTATACGGTTGTCATTCCGCCTCCGAATGTAACAGGCGTACTCCATATGGGGCACATGCTCAACAATACCATCCAGGATGTGCTTGTGCGGCGGGCGCGTATGCAGGGCTACAACACCTGCTGGCTACCGGGTACCGATCATGCCTCCATTGCCACTGAAGCCAAGGTGGTAAACAAGTTAAGGGAAGAGGGAATTGATAAGAAAAAGATAAGCCGGGAGGATTTTCTTCGCCATGCCTGGGAGTGGAAAGAAAAACACGGTGGCATTATTTTGGAACAGTTAAAAAAACTGGGAGCATCCTGTGACTGGGACCGCACAAAATTTACCATGGATGAGCCCATGTCAAAATCCGTGATCCGTGTCTTTGTAGACCTCTATAAGAAAGGACTGATCTACCGCGGCGTACGTATGGTGAACTGGGATCCGAAGGCCCTTACTGCCCTTTCCGATGAAGAAGTGGTACACAAAGAGGTTCAGTCTAAGTTTTATTATATCCGCTACCAGGTGGAAGATAGTGATGATTATGTCACCATTGCCACTACCAGGCCGGAAACCATTCTTGGTGACACCGCTATATGCATCCATCCCGAGGATGAACGTTACAAACACCTGATCGGCAAAAAGGCGCTTGTACCGCTTATCAACCGCCCGGTACCATTTATTGTTGATGAATATGTCGACCGTGAGTTTGGTACAGGTGCGCTTAAAGTCACGCCCGCACATGATATCAACGACTACAACCTGGGGTTGAAGCATGATCTGCATACGATCGATATTTTTAACGATGACGGCACGCTGAGTGAGAAAGCTGAAATCTATATCGGTGAAGACCGTTTTGCAGCTCGTGATAAAGTTAGAGTGGACTTAGAAAAAAATGGACATCTGATCAAGGTAGAAGAGATTACCAACAGCATTGGCTATTCGGAGCGCACTGATGCGGTGATAGAACCAAAACTGTCGCTACAGTGGTTTGTGAAGATGGACAGCCTGGCGAAACCGGCCCTGGAAGTGGTGATGAACGACACCATACAGTTTCATCCCAGGAAATTCAAGAACAGCTATAAACATTGGATGGAAAACGTCCGCGACTGGTGCATCAGTCGTCAGCTATGGTGGGGGCAGCGTATACCGGCCTGGTACCTTCCTGACGGCCAGTTCGTCGTAGCGGAAAACCGCGATGAAGCCCTGATCATAGCTCGCGAAAAATACGATGCTTCCCTGAAAGATGAAGATCTTCGTCAGGATGAAGATGTGGTGGACACCTGGTTCTCCTCCTGGCTATGGCCGATATCCGTTTTCGACGGGATTAACCGCCCCGATAATGAGGAGATCCGATACTATTATCCTACCGACGATCTGGTGACGGCTCCTGAAATCATGTTTTTCTGGGTAGCCCGGATGATCATGGCAGGACTGGAGTACAGGAAAGAAATTCCGTTTCGGAATGTCTACCTGCATGGAATTGTCCGTGACAAACAGGGGCAAAAGATGTCAAAGTCGCTTGGTAACTCCCCCGACCCTATCGGCCTGATGGACAGATATGGCGCCGACGGTGTAAGGATAGGCATGCTACTTTCGTCCCCGGCAGGCAACGACTTGCTGTTTGATGAGAACCTCTGTGAGCAGGGCCGCAATTTCTGCAACAAAATATGGAATGCATTCCGACTTACGCAGAACTGGCCTGTCGACCAGGGTATGGAGCAATCTGCCGATAATAAAACAGCCACCGACTGGTTTGAGGCCAATCTCAACAAAACCCTTGCGACCATTGAGGATCATTTTTCCAAATTCCGCATTGCAGATGCCCTGATGACGGTATACAAATTGATTTGGGAAGATTACTGCTCCTGGTACCTGGAAATGATCAAGCCACCTTACCAGCAACCCATTGACGCTGTAACGTACCAAAAATCCATTGATTTCCTGAGCAGGTTGTTACGTATCCTGCATCCATTCATGCCATTTATCTCAGAAGAGGTATACCAGCATATCCGGCAACAGGAGGATGCAGAAAGTATTACCATCGCGCCCATGCCGCAATCCGCCAAATATGATGCATCCCTGACAGAGCGGTTTCAGTTTGCCCGTCAGGTGGTTATGGCCATCCGTAATATGCGCCAGGAAAAGAATATCCCTCAAAAAGAATCCATTGATGTTTTTATTAAAAAGAACAACCAGGAATCTCCCGACATTACCTTTGACGGTATTGTAAAGAAACTCTGCAATATCAGCAAACTCGACTATGTTGCAGCCAGCCCTGAAGGCACGTATTCAGTCATTGTGAAATCAACCGAGCTTCATATACCGCTCGACCAGCACGTAGATACGGAGAAAGAGATTAACCAGCTCAAAGAAGAGCTCCATTACCAGGAAGGCTTTCTTGAGAAGATCAATAAAAAGCTGTCAAACGAAAAATTTGTCAACAATGCACCGGAGCAAGTGGTTGCCATGGAGAAGAAAAAGCGCGACGATGCCCGCTCCAGGATCAACGTTATTAAAAATCAGATAGAGCGCCTGCGAAAAATGGGGTAAAAACGCTGATACACCCATAAAAAGGGGCATCAGACATGCCCCTTTTTATGGACAACCCCAGGTTGTTATTTCGCTTTGGCATAGGATATTCCGTGGTTATTGAAGGGATTTAGTCTGTCAACAGCATCCTTACTGCTGTCCTTGTACTCTCTGACTTTACAGACAAGATATAAAAACCCGGATTTAGCTGTTTATAAAGATCGCCAAGCCCGAAGCGTTGCTGTCCGGCGTCAAGCTCACCCTCAAACAACATGTCCATCCTTTGCCCCTCCAGGTTATATATGACTATTGTTACGTGTTGCCGGGTATCTAAATCCAGGGTTACCACCGACTTTGCAGAAAGCGGATTGGGATAGACATCAAGATATGTGGCCCGAGCCTCTGGTCCGGTCACATAGGTAGGGTCAAGGCCCGTACCTGCCAGGTAAAGTTCAGCTTCAGGGTTATTGGCCGCATCGCTGAAAATCAACGCAACGGTTTCAAAATTACCCGGGGACTGTGGAATAAAACTGACTGTATGGGTTTCTTCCTGATCCGGATCGAGGGTTTGCGGAAAATCACCGGAAAAATAAAAATGTTCGGAGCCAGGGTCAACTTCTTCAATGGTCAGAGGCATATTACCCTGATTGGAAATCGTAAACTCCGCCTGGAGGGTATCGTCCGGCAGCACTTCACCAAAATCAACCGAATCGGTCGACAACACAATAACGGGGGTTTCTTCAATCCCGTAACCAGATAGCGGGACATCCAGATACGGGCTATTGGGATCGTTGCTATCGATATGCAGTGTCGCCTGATACTCCTCTGCATCTGCAGGCATAAAATACACGGGCACCGACTCGTCCTCTCCCGGCTCTATAACAAGGGGCGTATCTTTCACCGGAGGCTCCAGGAAGAACATCTCGTCACCCGTAATGCTCAGGTCATCAATCTCAAGCACATCCTCTCCCTGATTAGCGATAGTGATAACGCTTTCATGCAGCTCACCAACAATACCACCGCCAAAATCCAGGGCATCAGGGTTAATTGCTATAACAGGCAACATGTTCGTCTCAACGAAGTAAGCAACAATATCGGTATCCTCATCCAATGCGAAGGTAATGGAGGAGTCCTGGTACTCTTCTCCATTGATCACCCATTTATCAAGCTCCCATAATTCATCGGGCGTCGCTTCCAGAAACACATTGGCGCCCTGATTAAAAAGCTCCGTGCCTATATATGGACTAACTGTACCTTCTCCCTCCTTATCAATGCTGACAGAAACGATATCACCGGAAACCCCTTCACCAAAGGCAATGTTTAATGGTGTTGTCTGGTAATTATCCACAGGGATGTTATCCACATCCAGCGATGCATATCCATCAGCGCTGTATTGAAAATCATAGGTACCTGCCAGCAGTGGACGGTTGTAATACCCTGAAGGCATCGATGTTACCACCTCTGAATTATCCTTATCATAACCGGGTATGGCAATTTCAGCATCCAAAGGTTGTCCGGTATCATTATCATACACCAAACCGTGCACCCCATAGGTAGATTGCCTGATATAGTTTAGCAGGGAGCGGTAGTTATACTCCCAATGGTCAGGTAAAAGATCGGGATTAAGGAGCTTTTGGTTGCTCAGCTCCAGTGTAAACTCACGGCAGCTTCGGTAATAATTAAAATAGTCCTGCCGGCTTCCATACACTACATACCAGTCGCCGCCATGGGTTACGCCGTCTCCCATACCTGTCATATAGCCCGGCGGGCTGTATTGGTGAACGGTATCCACATACTCATACATCACAAAATCCCACCAATCATGATCAGCATGTTTATTCTGATAGGATTTCCAACTGTCGAACGGATAATTCACCAGCTCAATACCGCCATGCATATTGGCAGACATGATAAAGTTCATGGTATCAGTAAAGTTGATCATGTTGGTGGTTTCTACCTGTTCATCATACCATGGATCATTCACCGGGTTCGGGTAATTCCGGTTGAGGTCTATCCCATTGGCATTTCCCCTGGTGGCCCCTGATACTGTTGAATTATTGTTGGTGTAGGTACCATCCGGATTTTCATTCGGGCAAATCCAAACCTCGGCATTGTCCAGCAACGCCGTAATCTCCTCGTCTTCACCATACTGATGAAGCAGATGATGAATAAGGCGCAGGGAGAGAATAAAACCAGTTGTCTCATCACCGTGGATGGTAGATGTATACATAAACTGTGGCACCGGCCTGTCATTTTCGAGTCCGGATGAGATCCGTGCAAACAGCATATCCCTGCCCAATACGGTTTCACCGATATTGACAATTTCGACCATGTCCGGAAAATCCTGTTCAAAGCTTTCCATCAGGGATACATAGGCCTCATAGGTTGGATAGAAATCCCAGCTATCTGTCAGGTCTTTCTGTTGAAGATCTTCCCAGGTTTTCATGTTCAGATCGAACGCCACATCCCCCGGATGCTGCCGAACGGTATAAGGGATGTCGTGGTCAAGGAAATAGCGGAACCCCTCGGTGTTGGCATAGGCAAATACCTGTTTATCAACCACATGATCAATCGAAATACGGGAACTCAGCGTTGCCAAAGTATCCTGACCAGGTATTTGGAAAGAAAAATACACTTCATTTTTACTGGCCAGGTAGTGTCCGGCATCATGATTGGCAGGAGGTTGCTGAGATGCTGTTTGTAACGATATTGCTAATGTTATCGTAAGTAGTAGTAATTTCTTCAAACCAAAATAATATTTTCATTCAACAAAAACAGGAGTCTCATGACAGTGATGAGCGTTCCATTGCCTCAAGGATATTGGATATACGGTTATGCAGACTTTTATTTATCTTCACCAGAGGCAGCCGCAGTGCATTTTTGCAAAACCCTTTCATAAACAATACGGCTTTTACGCCCGAAGGACTACCATCTTCATAAATTGCCTGAACAATGTCGAGCAGGTATAAATGAATTTCACGTGCTTTTTGATACTCATTGTTCATGCAGAGCCTGACCATTTCTGAAAATTCAGCCGGAAAGGCGTTGGCGATGACGGAAATAACCCCGTCGCCACCCAGGGCCATAAAAGGCAGGGTAAGCTCATCCGTACCGGATATCACCAGGAAATCATCAGGTTTGTCTTTAATGATGCGTCCGATCTGTTCAAGGTCTTTGGACGCTTCCTTGACGCCGATCACATCAGGGATATCATGCGCGATCTGCAGGGTGGTATCGGCATGAATATTAGAACCTGTTCGTCCGGGCACATTGTAGATAATAACCGGCACGGGTGATGCCGAGGCCACTTCTTTGTAGTGATAGAAAAGACCTCTCGGCTGGGGCTTGTTATAGTAGGGACTGACAGATAAAATGGCATCGACCCCTTCGAAAGATGTCTGATGAATGGTACTGGTAATGGCCCGTGTATTATTACCACCGATGCCGATCACCACGGGCACCCTTTTATCTACCATCTCCACAGCAAAATGGATAATGGCATTTTTTTCATCCGGACTTAGTGTAACTGACTCACCGGTTGTTCCCAGGAAAACCAGGTAGTTGACACCATTATTGATCTGGTAATCGATCAGATGCTGAAAAGATTTAAAATCGATATTCCCTTCTTTATGGAACGGGGTTACAATAGCTGTTCCGGTACCTTTGAATTTATGTATCATGATTATCGGGGGTTTTGATTAATTTCAGATAATGGACAGCATGGCGGGCCAGCTCTGTTGCCGGGCATTCTTCTCCGGCATTAATAAACAAATCATATATAGCCAGAAAATCAGGATGATAAGGGCCTATTTTATAAGAAGAAGGTGACAGCACTGCGAGGTATTTCAGGGGGAAAGCTTTGGCTGGAGATAAATCCAGCAGGACATCAAACCTGTTGTTAACAAAACCTTTTAGATGGTCGGTTTTGGGGCGCATAGTCCAGGCGAATTCTTTTTGATAACAGATCTGATCATCGGAGAGATTCTCTAAAGCCTCAGGATCTGATTTTTTGTTCGCCAGGCAAAGCATTCTAACACGTTTTCCGTCCGCTTCCAGTTCATCTTTAATATGCAGGATAACATCCCGCTCTTCCTTGTCATGCAATGAACATAAAATGGCTATCTCCCTGGCCTGATCATACGACACAAACTGCCGTTGCCTTTTGGCCGACTTCATAGCCCGGCGCAATAAGAACAACCGAAACCATCGTATGATTTTATTCAGAATAACCACTGCCTGACATGTTTAAGCCCCAGTTGAAGCGATGACCAATGTCAATCTGTCCCATAACGGGCGACAGATAACTACTGGAAAGACAATCAAACCAGCATAAAACCCGGTTCAAATGTACAACGAATTTCCTGTTTACGTAGAATAATTACAGGAAAAAAAGGCGCGAACAAGTTTTACTTTTTCTCCCAGACCTGCAAAATTTCCCCGACATACAGACGGTGATAGTCCTTCTGTGGATATACTTTTTCAATGTCAAAAACCTGGAAAAATTCAGGTTTTATATCATCAAAATAGATCTTCCGGCACTCAAGCACCAACTTTGCTTCCTGAAAACCTATGGTGGCGTTTGGTGTTTCCATGGCTGTCAGACCGTCAATATTCATTTTGTTGAGATCCCTCCCGGAAGTGGTACCGCACAGGTTTAGCAGATCTTTGTGCTCATCCGGAAAGAAAGAGAGGGAAAAGTGGGCATGCTCCTCCATGAATTCGTAGGTATAACGCTGCGGTCTGACAAAGGTAAACACCACGGGTTTGCGCCATAAAATACCGGCTGTGCCCCAGCTGGCCGTCATCATATTATAATGATCCATTGTACCGGCGGTAATGAGCATCCACTCATCCCCGATCAGCCTGAACATATTCTCCCTGATGTCTTTCGGGTGAATGTTATTAAATAGCTTATCCATTATCAGATACCTTTGTGAAAGTTTATAAAACAAGTGCAAATTAAGGAAAAATTATGAAAATAATCAGAAGGTTCTATTTCATGAGTACATTTGCATAGATAAACTGATTATAAATATCCAAATACCCTATATCATATATGTCAGGTATGCAAGTCGTTTTACTGGGTACGGGCACATCCCAGGGGGTGCCGGTGGTTGCATGCGAATGTCAGGTTTGTCAGAGTGATGACCCGTGCGACAAGCGTTTGCGCACATCGGCACTTGTACAGACCGATGAGACCTCTATCGTTATTGATGCGGGTCCTGACTTCCGGCAGCAGATGCTCAGGGAGAACGTTAAACGGCTGGATGCGGTTGTTGTCACCCACAACCACAAAGACCATACAGGGGGCATTGATGATGTGCGGGCGTTCAACTGGATTCAGCATAAACCCATGGAGCTTTATGGCCGTGATTCTGTTCTTGAAGCTATTAAAAGGGAATACGCCTATGCCTTTGAGGCAGACAAATATCCGGGTGCGCCATCTATAAACCTTCATACGATTACCGGTCAGCCATTTACGATCGGGGACATTCACCTGATACCCATCCATGCGATGCATCACAAAATGCCGGTATTTGGCTTTCGCATCGGGGACTTTTCGTATCTGACAGATGCAAACTCCATTGAACCTACTGAGTTTGATAAGATGAAAGGATCCAGGATTGTGGTTATTAATGCTTTACGACAGGAACAACATATATCCCATTTTACGCTTGAAGAAGCGGTTGACATGCTGCAAACCCTTTCCCCTGAGAAAGGGTATATCACCCATGTGAGTCACCAGATGGGACGACAAAAAGAGATACAACAAAAGCTCCCGGAGGGCATTGCCCTTGCCTGTGACGGAGATTCCTTTTGCTTCCAATAGAAAATCGCCATTTAAGGCTGCTCAATATCGACCCGTTTCAGGACAAGGTGGTTCAGCGGATTGTTGGTCATGTTTTCCACATAGTCGTGCACAAACCGGACTGACTGATCGTAATACAAGAACACCTTGGGTGCTTCGGCAATAACGATGCTATCCATCTTCCGGTACATGGAAAGCCGTATGCTGTCGTTTGTCTCTTTCAGTGCTCGTTCATAGAAACGATCGTACCCCTCGTGGTCGAAGAGGGTATAATTTGGTCCTTCGGGGGTTTTATTTTTGCTATAGAAAAGGGCCAGGTAGTTTTCGGCGTCCGGGTAGTCGGCAATCCAGGAACCACGGAAGAACGGGGCCTCTGCATTGGCCATCATCTCTCTAAGCGTGGCAGAGGGTACCACATCAATGTCAATACTGATTCCGATACGTTCAAGTTCAAACTGGATATACTGGGCAATATCCTGGTAAACCTGGGTTGTTCGGAGGGTAATCACAGGAAGGCCTTCACCACCCGGGAATCCTGCTTCCTCCAGTAGTGTTGCCGCTTTATCGGGGTTATAGCTATAGCCTCCGGTATTCTCTGTGAAACCGGGCATACCAACAGGCACAAAACCGGCATTAGCCGGTATGCCAATACCATTGCGCAGGAACGTAAGCATCTTTTCACGGTCGAAGCCATAATTGACAGCCTGACGTACCTTACGGCTTTGTAATGGCCAGTCCACGGTAAGCTCGTCTCCGGACATCAGTATACCCAGGTATTCTGTATTCAGGAAGGGCATGGTGATCATCCGGATTTCATCACGATAATCCTCCTGCAACTGTCCATCGGGAGTCAGCAGCTCATCCTGATAGCTGGGATCGATGCGGGTAAGCAGGTCAAAATTCCCCCTGGCAAACTCCAGGAAAGCTGTCTGCCGGTCAGCAATAAAGCTTATCGCTATAGCGTCGAGATATGGCAGGCGCCGATCACCATCAAACTCGAAATACCTTTCATTTTTCCGGTACACGAGCTTCACCCCTTCTTTCCAGTAAGCGAACCGGAACGGACCGGTTCCTACCGGATTACGCCGAAAATGCTGACCATATCTCTCGACGGCTTCATGCGGTACAACAGCACAGTACTGCATACTCAACAGGCTCAGCATCGGCGGAAAGCTCTGTTGCATATGGATCACAAAGGTACTGTCATTTGGAGCAGACAAAGACAGGCTTCCGTCATCCTGACGGGCGACGTGATTCATTACCCATGCGCCGGGTGAACTAAGTTCAGGGTCTATCAGACGGTTGAGGCTATATACAAAGTCATCAGCCGTCACTTTTCTTCCCCTGCCATCATCAAAACAGGCATCATCATGAAAGTATACATTATCACACAACGTAAAAGTGTATGTCAACCCGTCATCAGTCACCGACCAGCGTTTGGCGATGGCCGGTTGTACGTCCAGTTCCTGATCAAGCTCTACCAAACCGTTAAATAACTGGGTAACGGCCCATATGTTTGTCTGATTGCGCGCATAGACAGGATCCAGCGAGGTAATGTTCTGATCTTCGTTATACCGAAACACTGTCAGGCCTTCCATGTCCTCAGGCCTGCGGCTGCAACCGGTCAGCAGCAGTACCACAGCAGCAAACAGGACAAACCTAACCAATACCTTATGATAAACAGGCTGGCCACACATTCTGCTATCTTTAGTTCTCATCCATCATGTTTGGGATGGCTGTTTCGTAAATCCGGTCCAGGCTGGCAATAGTACCAAACTGTTCGCCGTCAACAAGGGCTTTATCCCCTTCAACTACACCAAGTCGCTCGTAAGCGACATTTGCCTGTGAAAGCATATTCACAAAAGCTTTTTCTTCCTTCGTATCAACAGATACAACAACACGACTTTGCGACTCACCAAACAGGAATGCATCCCTGCGAACCTCTTTATTACTATCAATACTGAAACCCAATCCATTAACTTTTGCTTTTTCAAAAAGGGTGATAAACAGGCCGCCGTCAGAAACATCATGTGCTGAACGAACCAGGTTTGCCCGGATAAGCTTTTTGACAATATCCTGTACCCGGTATTCTTCTTCCAGATCGAAAAAGGGAGCTGGTGTCAGACGCTCTCCATGATAAGAATAAACATATTCGGATGCGTTGATATCATTCCGCGATTGCCCGATCAGGTAGATGGTGTCGCCGGTGTTCTGAAAGCCCAGGCCGGTCATTTTGGTTTTATCGGGTAACAGACCCAGCATACCGATGACCGGCGTCGGGAAGACTGCCCCAATATATTTGCCTGAGCCGGACTGGTTATAAAAGCTGACATTGCCGCCGGTAACCGGGGTGTTAAACTTTCTGCAAGCCTTAGACATACCTTTGATGGCGCCCACAAACTGCCAGTACACCTCAGGTTGATAGGGATTCCCAAAATTGAGGCAATTGGTGACCGCCATGGGTTCGCCACCGCTGCATACGATGTTACGCGCGCTTTCAGCCACAGCGATAGCACAACCTTTTTCAGGATCAGCATAAACATACCTGGCATTGCAATCGACAGTCACCGCCAGGGCTTTGTCCGTACCTTTCAGGTTCACCACCCCGGCATCCGCGGGCAAATTGGTGCTCATATTTTTGGTCCCGACCATGGTATCATACTGCTCGATCACCCACTTTTTGGATGCGATATTGTGGCAGCCCAGCAGGTAACCGGCTACCTCCGGCAGATTCTCCGGTTCACTGGCCTGGTCGATTGAAAAGCGATCCTTCTCTTTAAAGTAGGCCGGTTCTTTGTATTCCCGGTCATACACCGGGGCACCGCCGCCAAGCACCAGGGAGTCGGCCGGGACCTCAGCCACCAGCTCCCCGCGAAAATAATATTTCAAAATATCACCCGCGATGACCTCACCGATCTGAACACAATTAAGGTCCCATTTTTCAAAAATAGCGGCCACTTCCTTTTCGCGTCCTTTTTTTACCACGATAAGCATGCGTTCCTGGGATTCGCTGAGCAGGATTTCGAATGGCAGCATATTGTTTTGACGCATGGGCACTTTATCCAGGTGAATGATCATGCCATGTTCCCCCTTGGCTGACATCTCCGAAGTAGAGCAGGCAATGCCGGCAGCACCCATGTCCTGCATCCCGATCAGGGCGCCGGTTTTGATCACCTCCAGGGATGCTTCCAGCAACAATTTCTCCTGGAAGGGGTCACCCACCTGCACGGCAGGGATCTTATCCGAGGAAGCCTCGGTAATATCTTCAGAAGCAAAGGTGGCGCCATGAATCCCGTCTTTCCCTGTAGAAGAACCGACGATAAACACCGGGTTCCCTTCCCCGTAGGAGATGGCCGACATGGTGTTGCCTTTTTTCAAAACACCCACCGACATGGCATTGACAAGGGGGTTGGTATTATAGCAATCATCAAAAAAGACCTCTCCACCCAGCACTGGCACCCCAAAAGCGTTGCCATAGTCACCAATGCCTTTAACCACACCTTTTAGGAGCCATTTTGTCTTTTCCAGTTCCGGATTGCCAAAACGCAATGAGTTGAGTTGGGCTATCGGACGAGCGCCCATGGTGAAGATGTCCCGGTTAATCCCGCCGACACCGGTCGCAGCACCCTGATAAGGCTCCAGGGCAGAAGGATGGTTGTGCGATTCTATCTTAAAGGCACAGGCCAGGTTATCTCCCAGATCAACCAGTCCGGCATTTTCCTCTCCAGCCTCGGCCAGCAAATGTTCTCCCTTGTTGGGTAACGTTTTCAACCATTTGATTGAGTTTTTGTAGGAGCAATGCTCTGACCACATCACCGAATAGATGCTAAGCTCTGTAAAATTGGGCTCCCTGCCCATAAAGTCTTTGATCTTTTCGTACTCTTCCGGCAGAAGGCCAAGTTGTTCAGCTGTTTCCAGGCTGGCGGGCTGATTACTTAATGTATGGTCCATATAGTTTTATAGATGATAGATGATTGAACAGACAAAAATACGCAACAAAGGGCATCCCTGAAAACATTTCTTTTCGTACAGAAACATTTACCTTTGAAAAAAAACGTTCCGACAGCCGGAACATGTATAGTTTAACCTATAAAATAATAGCTTACTATGTCCAAAACTGTATGTATAACAGGAGCAACAAGTGGTATTGGTGAAGCTTGTGCCGAGGTATTCGGTGCAGCAGGTCATCATCTGATCTTATGCGGACGCCGGCAAGACAGGCTGACTGCTATTCGTAACCGCCTTGAAAAGGCCCACGGTATTTCCGTGCTGATCATTACCCTGGATGTGCGCAACAGGGAATCCGTAAACAAAGCCATCAAAGAGATGCCTTTTCACTGGCGAAACGTAGATGTGCTGATCAATAATGCCGGTCTGGCGCGTGGGGTAGCCGGCATTGATGAGGGCGACCTGGATGACTGGGATGAGATGATTGACACCAACGTGAAGGGCCTGCTATATATGAGTAAGGCTGTAATACCATTGATGAAAGAACAAGGTAGCGGCCACATCATCAATATCGGATCAATTGCCGGCGCAGAGACCTACCCGAAAGGCAATGTATACTGTGCGACCAAACATGCCGTGTCTTCCCTGACCAAAGGCATGCGTATTGACCTTCTGCCATATGGCATCAAGGTGAGCCAGGTAAGTCCGGGCGCAACGGAGACTGAATTTTCCATTGTCCGCTATCACGGTGACGAGGATAAAGCCAGGAATGTATACAAAGGTTACCAACCTTTAACCGGCACTGACGTGGCTGAAACCATCCTGTTTGTGGCCACGCTGCCGGCACATGTCAACGTGAATGATCTTTTATTGATGCCAACCGCACAGGCCTCGGCCACCATTTTCAACAAAGATGCTGAATAGTTAGGAAAAAGGAGATAATGTGGTTATATGATTTATTTTTCACCGTTTCCTGTTTCCGTTTCCGAGCCGGCCAGTGGCATGATGTATTTTTCGATGGCATTCAGAAACTTGTCTGTTTGTTCATTGTGGGGGCGATGGGCTGATTCTTCAAACAGGATCAGTTCCTTCCCTTTGGGTGCTTTCAGCTTTTGAAAATAATCGATGGCCAGATCGGCGGATACGATCACATCTTGTTTTCCCACCATAAATACCACCGGTACATTTATCCGCGGGGCTTCCCTGGTGAGGTTTAGGTTCATCAGGTCATCCCAGAGGGCATCAATGGAATAAACAGGCTTAATTACCATATTGACAATGTCGAAGATGCTATATTGCGGGGCTGTTAATACAGAGAATATGTCAGCCGGGGAAATATACGAACGCTCTTCCGCACCTTCTTCTACAATGCCGCCATAGTGGTACACCCACCGGCGCAGCAACAGGGCATCCCGGAGTCCGTAGTTTTCCGGGATGGTGTCGATACGTTCAAGCTGCCGCAATGCCCGCAGGTTATTTTCCCTGACAGCATTTTCCAGAACAAAATCGTAACCCAATCGTTCATTATCAAACGGTTTCACGCTCTGGCCTGTGGACATATAAGCATGAAACAGTTCCGGATACCGGGCCGCGGTAAGCGCTCCCACGTTGCTGCCCCAGGAATGGCCCCAGAGAAAAACTTTTTCCACATCAAGCAGTTCCTTCACATGGGCGACGAGTTTGCGGGTATCCTGTACGAAATCATCAATCGTTAAAGGTTGCCCTGATAATTGACGGCTGTAAGAACTGCCCGTACCACGTTGCTCCCAGTAAACCATGGTAAAAGAAGTTTCCAGCTGTTTCATAACCCCGCCGGGCTCATCATCAAGAGGGAAAAGCGGATAACCGGGACCACCGTGCAAATAGAGCATAACCGGGTTATTCTTGTCCTGCCCCCTTATCATCACCGACTGTTTGATGCCTCCGATATCTACTTTCTGAAAATAATACACCCCTTCTTCACTGATTACCGAAGCCCGGTACGAGAGGCAGGAAGTGAGCAAAACCAGGACCAGGATACTGATTATGAAAATATGTACGCGCAAAACCACAGCTTTCAATAAAAACATGTGCAAATATAAACCGAAGAAATGAGTTGATCAACAAACAATAGGCCATGGCGTTACACGTTTTATAACCGCCTGCAAACATATCACCGACTAATTTGTATATTTGCAGTGAAAATCATAGAGATAATGATCATGCTGTGATCACCGAAGCCAACCGTTTAAATCCCGGCCAAGGCAGATGAAAAAACTGCACAAGCTTGTCATAAAATCATATATCGGGCCATTCATTGTTACTTTCTTTATTGCCCTGTTTATTTTATTGATGCAGTTCCTCTGGAAATACATTGATGATTTGGTAGGGAAAGGTCTTGAATGGTATGTAATTTCCGAACTGCTGTTCTATTCTTCCGCAACCTTTGTACCTCTTGCTTTGCCTCTCGCGGTATTACTGTCGTCTATCATGACCATGGGCAATATGGGGGAACATTATGAGCTGGTGGCCTTCAAGGCAGCAGGGATTTCGTTGCGCCGGGTTATGTGGCCGATGGTTATGATCAGTTTATTTTTGGTTGTGGCGGCATTCTTCTTTTCCAACAATGTTCTTCCCATGGCCAATCTTAAGAGTTTATCGCTACTGTATGACATACGACAACAGCGTCCCGCATTAAATATTCAGGAAGGCATTTATTTTCATGGTATCGATAATATTGTGATCCGTGTTGATCAAAAAGAAGATGGCGGGCAGACCCTTAAAGGTATCAATATTTACGATCACAGTGAGCACAGGGGCAATACGAACCTGACCCTGGCTGAAAGCGGCACAATGGCGATTACGGATGACAATCGTTACCTGGTATTAACGTTACACAACGGTTCCAATTACCGGGAGGCGGGCAACGACAACCCGCTTTCTCGTGACAGGCCTTTTCAGCGAACACACTTTGAGAAACAGATCCGGAAATTTGACCTGAGCATGTTTGAATTAGAACGTACTGACGAAGAACTGTTTAAGAGTAATTTCCGGATGCTGAACATCTCCCAGCTTATCTCTTTTGAAGATTCACTGTCGACCGAGCTTAAAAACCGCAAGGAGGCTTATGTGCGAAACTATAAACGACGGTTGCAAAACCTTCCGAAGGTGGACAATACGGATTATGAAGAAATTGCGGATGAAGACAAGCGTTATATAGACCACGAAACCATAAGAGAAAGTTCAATCAGTGACCGGATGGTTATCCACAACACCATGGAGCTGGTACGATCAAACAGGGAACACACCCAAAATTCTCATAATGAATTTCGACAGAGGGAGCGGACCCTGCGTCGTTACCAGATCGAGTTTCACCGGAAATTTACTTTGTCATTTGCCTGTGTGGTGCTTTTCCTGATAGGCGCTCCATTGGGTGCAATTATCCGCAAAGGTGGATTCGGATTGCCTTTGGTGGTATCGGTGTTGTTATTTGTGGGGTTCCATGTGATTTCCATGATGGGCGAAAAATTTGTCAGGGAAGGGGTTCTGGAAGCACACCAGGGTATGTGGTTATCGACAGTCCTTTTGCTGCCCGTTGGTATCCTGTTAACTGTCAAAGCCACCACCGATTCTTCGCTGCTCGATTTTGACATCTACAAACAAAAATTGGGTAAGCTCCTTTCATCAATACGTCAGCTTAAGTCAAACTCATCATAAACATTATGCGCGTTTTACAACTTTGTCACAAGCTTCCATACCCCCCGTCTGACGGAGGTTCCATTGCTATGCACCAGATCACGAAGGGATTGATGGATAAAGGTATAGACGTAAAAGTGATGGCCCTGGTGCCTTCAGGCAATGAAACTGCGCTGGAAAAAATTCCGATAAAATATATCCGCCAAACTCAGCTGGAGACCTTTCCCATCGATACGAGGGTGAAACCCCTGCCGGCATTCATCAATATCTTCACCCGGGAATCTTACAATATCTCCCGTTTTTATTGTAAGAAGGCCGCCAAAAGGCTTGGAGAGATTCTGGATCAGGAAACGTTTGATATCATTCAGATGGAAGGTCTTTTCCTGACACCTTACATTTCGGTCATACGTCAACACACAGGCACTCCCATCCTTTTCAGATCACATAATATAGAGCATTTCATCTGGGAGCGCATGGCCAGATCTGCAAAAAATCCTTTAAAACGTCAGTATTTGAAATTCCTTGCTTCACGTTTAAAGTCTTATGAGATGGAGACTGTTCATCAGGTTGACGGGTTGGTGGCGATATCCCCGGTTGACCTGCGGTTTTTCCGGGAAAATGGTTTTGCGCAGCCCAGTGTAACCGTTCCTGTTGCCGTAGAAGCTGAAAAATACGCTTATGCTGATGTTGTCCCGGAGGAAAATACCGTTTTTCATCTTGGAAGCATGGACTGGCGTCCTAACCAGGAGGGTGTCCGTTGGTTTCTGCAGGAAGTGTGGCCATTGGTTGTAAGCAGACAGCCGGAGCTACATTTTATCCTGGCCGGGAAAAAAATCCCCGAATGGTTCAATCATTATGAAGGTGAGAATGTGCTGGTGGCCGGCGAGGTTCCCGATGCTGTGGCTTTCATGCATTCCCGTCAGTTAATGGTGGTACCGTTACGATCAGGTGGCGGCATGCGTGTGAAGATTGTTGAAGGGATGGCTGCCGGGAAAGCCATTGTGTCGACCAGTATCGGTGCCGAAGGAATTGACTGCAATCATGATGAGAATATTCTGCTTGCCGACACACCGGAAGAAATGGCGGATACCATATTGTATTGTTTTTCTGATCCGGATAAGATGAAACAACTCGGCCGGCAGGCCAGACAATTTGCTGCTGAAAATCATGCCACAGGCCCGATAATGGACAGGCTGATCACTTTCTACAACACATTTTATTCAGCCTGACATTTTTAATTTTTATATTTGCAGCAAATGGCAGCAATCTGTTTAAATACCTCCAGCGGTTTTTAAACTGAAATACAACCGGTTTGAGAAGGACAATCTTTATTATACTTTCCAGAATACCCTATCCGTTGGAGAAGGGCGATAAACTGCGGGCTTTTTATCAGATACGGGAACTCGCCAAACGGCATGACCTGATTATCTGCGCTTTAACCGATGAGGCACCTCACCCGGAGGCTTCCAGGATTCTCGGCCAATATGCAAAAAGCCTTTATTTTTTTCGTCTTCAAAAAGCAGGCATATTCAAACGGCTTGTATTGGCCATGTTTACTTCCAGGCCGTTTCAGGTGGCCTATTTTCACAGCAGCGCCATTCAGAAGAAAGCAAACGCGCTTCTGGCAACACACAAGCCGGACCACATCTTTTGCCAGTTAATACGGGCAGCTGAATATGTACGTCATAGCCGTATTGATAAAACCATTGACTATCAGGATGTTTTTTCGGCCGGACTCCACCGTCGCCTGTCCTATGCGTCATGGTTTATGCGTCCGCTTCTCCGGAGCGAATATCGTCGTGTTGCCCGTTATGAGCAGCAAGTATTTGATGATTTTGACAAAAAGGTCATCATCTCCTTTCCCGATCGTGACAAAATCCCCCATGAGCGCCGCGATGCCATCACCGTAGTGCCCAATGGTGTGGATACCAGCTTTTTTACGCCATTGAACAAAGAAAAAACTTTTGACATTTTATTTACAGGGAATATGGCATACCCGCCCAATGTCAACGGGGCTGAATACCTGGTGCATGAGATCATGCCGGAAGTCTGGAAATCCATGCCGCAGGCAACGGTAGCTATTGCAGGCGCAAGTCCCACCACCGCCGTCAGAGCCCTGGCATCATCCAGAGTCACTGTGACCGGATGGGTAGACGACATCAGGGACTATTATGCCGCTTCAAGGGTTTTTATTGCGCCCATGCGTATAGGCACCGGGTTACAGAATAAAGTCCTGGAAGCGATGGCCATGCAACTGCCATGTATTACGTCCTCGCTGGCGAACAATGCCTTACAGGCAAACCCGGGAGAAGAGATCCTTATTGGCGAAAATGCCGGGGAATATGCCCGACATGTTGTATCTTTGCTGCAAGATTCAACATTAAGTCAACAGGTAGCCGACAGTGGATACCAATTCGTTTTGGATAACTTTAACTGGGAAAGCACCTCAAAAACCTTAGAGCAGGTCATTACCAATTCATAAGCATACATGTGTTCCAATGCAGGAAAAGTTTAATACCATAGAAGAGGCTATATCAGATATCAGAAATGGTAAGGTAGTTATCGTTGTGGACGATGAAAACCGTGAAAATGAGGGGGATTTTATAGCCGCCGCCGAAAATATCACTCCTGAGATCATTAATTTCATGGCCACCCATGGCCGTGGACTAATTTGTGCACCCATTACCAGGCGACGTGCAGAGCAGCTCGACCTGGACCTGATGGTACCCAAAAACACGGCGTTGCATGAGACCCCATTTACGGTTTCCGTTGACCTGAGAGGACATGGTTGCACAACCGGTATTTCGGCTGCTGACCGTGCCAAAACCATAGCCGCACTGGCCAGTCCGTCGACCCAGCCTTCCGAACTGGGACGACCGGGCCATATCTTTCCCTTGCGCGCCAGAGAGGGGGGTGTCCTTCAAAGGGCCGGACATACCGAAGCGTCTATTGACCTTGCCAGGCTTGCGGGTCTTGATCCTTCAGGAGCGCTTGTGGAGATCATGAATGATGACGGCACCATGGCCAGACTGCCTGAGTTGTTAGAGATAGCCGAACGGTTTCAACTGAAAATTATTTCCATTGAAGATCTGATTGCTTACAGGGTCAAGAATGAAAGTCTGATCTCGAAAGAAATCACGGTTGACCTGCCTACCCAGTGGGGTCATTTTAAGCTTATTGCCTACAAACAGACCACCAATGAGAAGCTTCATCTTGCACTGGTAAAAGGAGACTGGAAGCCGGGCGAAGAAGTGATGGTCAGGGTGCATTCATCCTGTATTACCGGCGACATCTTTGGCTCTTGTAAGTGTGACTGCGGCGGTCAGTTACACAAAGCCATGCAGATGGTTGAAGAAGAAGGGAAAGGAGTCGTACTGTACATGAACCAGGAAGGCCGTGGCATCGGACTGCTTAATAAATTGAAGGCCTATCACCTTCAGGAACAGGGTCGAGACACCGTTGAAGCCAATATTGACCTCGGATTCAAAGCCGATGAGCGGGATTATGGTATCGGAGCCCAGATCCTTCGAGCATTGGGAGCCACCAGGATCAGACTTATCTCTAACAACCCCGGTAAAAAAACCGGTCTGATGGGTTATGGTATCGAAATCACCGAGAACATTCCGATCATTGTAAGCACATCAGAGCATTGTAAATTATATCTTGAGACCAAGAAGAACAAAATGGGGCATCTCTTTTAGAATGCTCCTTGGTTCTCCCCGGAAGGAGGAATAAATCCCGGTATCCCTTCTTGTTCTTCTTTGCGACTAAAAAGCTCAAACAGGTTGTCAAATTCCCGCCGGTAGAAAACGCCTATACCTTGCGTATATGGAGCGTTCGTATTGAGAAGATCAATCGTGTTGGAGCGATTAAAAGCTTTTACCCTAAACCTGCCTTCAGGGGTGATCATCACCTCCAGATTAACATCACCGATAATCTGGTTTGTTCGTTGGGTTGCCCTGCCTGTTGCTGTTCTGTTACCAGCCACGCCAAAATTACCATCAATGATAACCCGGTCATCGAACAACTGTGTTGAAAGTGCCAGCTCGAGTTCCTGACTGCTGATCTCATCCCCGGGCCGGTAATTAACACCAATATCAAATTCAGAGCTAATCTGCGAAAGCCAGTTGCTAAGCTGGTTTGAAAGCAACTCGGAAGATGTGGTTCCCACACCATAGCCCAGTGCTGTATCATACTGATCAAGGGTGGCCGGCATAAACCGGTTTAAAACCAGCAATGAGAAGACTTGACGATGCATTTCCTGATCGGTAGTAATAGCCCGTTGGATAAGTTCCCTGGTATTTTCATTTCCATTGGATATATCAATATCAAAAGATATTGAGGGGTCCAGTAGTTCGTCTTCAAGCATGAGAACTGTTTCCACCGGCATACGCTGCCTGTATATCTCAGCTGACTCTACCTGCATCTCATCGCTCAAAAACAAATCGTAAAGAGGGGTACGCAGCCGGTATACAGCCCGAAGGTCTATCTCTGCCTCATTGATGTCTCCGGTCCAGCGTATGGTACTTCCCGATTCAATACGAAATTGTTTATTGATAATATTTTGTAATCGAAACAGGTATTGCCCCTCCTCAATAACATAATCACCATAAATATCAAAGCCACCATCAGGGGCTACTTCAAGCCTAAGGTCGCCCTCTCCCCTGCCACTGATAATATCACCAAAACGGGCATCGAAGAGCAACTCCACAAAAGCATCATTGGTTACTTCAAGGTCTACATTTACTCTAACGTCCCCTGACATTTCAGAAGGGTTTAATGGCTGCTCACCGCCTTTCTCATCCTCGCCGGATACAAAGGTGATAAACCGGTTCTCCCTGACCTCCCCGGAATAATCCAGTGGAATCATGACCCTGGTGCCAGGATTTGTCCGGGCATTGATATCGAGGGTGATATCGTCTGTTGGTCCCTGAAAATGAGCCAGGCCAGTTGCAAATGCTTCCCCGTAGTAGGTTGCATTATTGCTGACACCTGTGTTGAAAATCAGCATCTCATCCGGCTGTACCCGAATATCCAATGCCAAATCAGCAAAGCCTTTATGTGAAATATCACCATTAACAAGAGCCATGTTGCCTAAAGGGTCAGTAAGCACCAGGTCATCAAAACGGACATAGTCTTCACCAAAGAATACCTCATCTGTAAACGAGAAGGAATTATTAAGGTAAGGCACATAGAGGCTGGCTTCCATAAAACGGGCAGAGCCGATCAGTTCGGGTTGTTTCCAGGTACCTTCCATCCTGAGCTGTCCAGTTGCCATCCCATTGAAGTCACGGGAAAAATTTTTGAAATAGCGGCCAAAGGATGCCATCTCCATATCGACGAGGTTTATATCCAGATCAAAATTTTGATCCTTCTTCCCGGGATACATATAGCCATGTGTAACCAGCGGCTTAGGATCGCTATCCGGATCATCAGGGTCGGTCAATTCAGCTTCAACGCGAAACCCATCCTGTTCTTCACTCCATATAGCGGTTGCATCAAGCTCACCCACTACCTTACTGTTAAACGCAAAATCATTTACATGGAGATCTGCGTCCAGGGCCAGTGATTGATACAAACCGGTAAAGGAAACGTAACCGTCCATCTTCCCGCCAAAGTCAAATTTTTTGTCTCCCAACAAATAATCGGTATATCCGACATCAAAACCGGCAAATGACACGATCATCCTGTCCTCCGGATGTTTACTTAAGACACCATCGAATAAAAGGAACTGACCATTTTGATAGACCTTTAGCTGATGCATTTCAAGCCTTGCATCATCTATAATAATTCGATTGTCGACATTCAATTGCCAGCGCTCACCATCGATATACGCATGTGACGGATCGAAATTGACTTCTGCATGGTTGGGGCCAAAGACCGTTGTGGTGCCCTTCAGGTTTCCCGAATTATGCATCATATCATCATCATTGCCCCATTTCACAAGAAACGCCATGAGGTTGTCTGATAGAGAGGACTCTATTTGCATTTGCTCCATGCGGATGCGTTCAGCAAATACATACCTTTCACTATTGGCCGATAAAAACAGGTTATTGCCTTCGCTGTCGCCAATCAAATGAAAACCGGCAAAGTGATTATCGTTCCACACAAGGCTGTCGGCATGTCCTTCCAGTTCAAGATACCGATTCTGTGTGTTAAGGGAGCCATTCATCCAGGCACCGTCATTGATACGAAAGGAAGGAAAAAACAAGTCAGACAATAACGCAGTCTCCTTCAGCCGGACAAAAAAACGCAGATCCTGTTCTGACATATTCCTGGTGGCAAGCGTCTTCTCCTCTTCTGACCTCAAGGCAGGAATAAAATCATACAGAAGCCTTTTTAGTGAGCTGCCAAACTGTTCAAAATGAAAATGGCCGTACATGTCGGCATCCAGAAAATCAGAACGGACCCTGAAATGCTGATTCTCTTCACCCCACACTGTATTACGGATCAGGATGCTGTCTGTGGCATAAGATGCGGGCATACCATTCCTGCTCTGCCACACGGAGGCTGTTTCTTCATACACAACATCGGTGATTGCAATTTTTCCTTCGAGATCATCAAGGGAAGATGCCCGTGCGTTCATCTTCAGCCGGGCGGACAGGACCGAATCATAGAGGCTGTCTCGCTGATAGACATTCAGCCGGGTCAGGTTGGCATGATCCACTCCCATTTCAAAATCAAATTCAGGCACGGTCCCTTCCAAATCAACCATTCCTTTAAATTCCAGCGCCACAAACGGGTCATTCACCGCTAAATCCCCCTGAAATGTCTGGTTAATAAAATTACCCGCAACCTCCACATCCTGGTATTCATATGCAAAGATATTCAATGAATGAATGCGACCGTCAACGTGCATATCGAGCTCATCAAGGGTAAAACCTTCACCATTAACGGTTACATCCATACTGACCTCACCTGCCTGATCCGGTTTATCAAACAATCTGCCAACATGGAAATCATGTGCTGAAATATCTCCCTGGTATTGGAAATAAGCACCATTATCGCTTTTCTCCAAAAAAACATCGGCAACTAAGTCCCCAATATCGGTGCGTAACCGGCCGCTGGTTTGAATATTCCCGCCAGACAGGTTCATATTGCCCGAGAAATGTAAATCCCCTGCATTGGACACATAATCGGGAACTGGCAGGGTATCATGTTTCAACCCCTCAGGTAGTGAAAACCCGTAAAGGTCGCTCAATACGGTATGAAGGTCTTCAATCTCCATATCAATATCACTACCAGGCAGATCGAGCAGGTCGGCAATATGAATATCTCCCTTAAAGCTTGTTGTTTCACCAAAGGTAAGCCTGACTGCCTCACCGCTTAAACCACCATTCTTAATATAGAAATCACCGCCAAGGCTGATACTGTCGCGCAAGCCATAGAGTGGTTCAACAAAATGGGCGATATCGCCAAGATCAACTTGCGAAGGACACATATAAACCTGGAATTCAGCTTCGGTAAGGAAGTCTTCCACCGTTTGAAAGCGACCATATTCGGCCATCAGATCAAAGTTCAGGTCGGATCCCTTCGAACGGAATACAAAGTTATCGACCGTGGCTTCTTCCAGACCGAGGGTAAATAAACCTGACACGTGATCTACCTGAAAACCGCCTGATTCCATATATTTCAGGTCGGCCAATTCGAACCCCAATCTATTCCGGTTAAGACGAATATCATTCAAAACCATATGAAGGTCATGGACAGAGAAGTTTGTATAGTTAAATCCATCCATATGACCCTTATCCTCATCAATGGTGTAATGAAATGCCGCATTGCTTAACCGGAAGGAAGAACAGGTAAGATCCCATCTCTCACGTGATTCATCGCGCAGGTCCACATCTTCAAAATAATCAAGAAAAAAACGGAAGTTATAATTCGGGGCATCTTCATTTTTATAAAAAAGCAGTGCGGCATCTTCAAAATGGAGATCACTGAGGTTTAAATCCCTATTTTTCAATGAGAGGGATTGAATACTTACGGTCATTTTGCTGACCTCAAGCATGGGTTCACCATGCTGGTCTGCCATATACACATCTTCCAATACGAGGCTGCGGAACAACCGTATATCGAGGCCGCCAACCCTTACTTCTGTGTTTAACTCATTGGAAATATAGGCCGTAATATGACCCGCAAGGTAGTTCTGAACGGTATTGCTCTGAAGCAAACCATAGGCAATGACCGGCAGCAACAATATTACTGCCAGCAATGATATCCATATTTTACGTGTTTTTTTGATATCTTTGTCCTCCGCTTAATTATCTTCAAACACCTTTACTGAAAGGTCATGAGCATTTATATACTCGGAATTGAATCTTCCTGTGATGACACTTCTGCTGCCATCCTGAAAGATCGCAAACTTCTTGCCAACCTGATTGCCAATCAGCATATCCATAAAGATTATGGGGGTGTTGTTCCTGAGCTGGCTTCCCGTGCCCATCAGCAAAACATCATTCCTGTTATCGAAAATACGATTAATGAGGCAAATATAAGCAAAAAACAAATTGATGCAGTGGCTTTTACAAATGGTCCCGGATTATTGGGATCTTTATTGGTGGGCACCTCTTTTGCCAAGGCCTTTGCGCTGGCGATGGATATCCCTATCATTACCGTTGATCACATGCACGCCCATATTTTGGCTCATTTTATTGAAGATGACGAAAAAAAGCAGGCTCCTCCCTTCCCGTTTTTATGTTTAACCGTCTCGGGCGGACATACGCAAATTGTGCTGGTTAAGAGCCATTATGAAACAGAGATCATTGGCCGCACCATTGATGATGCTGCCGGCGAAGCTTTCGACAAGGCTGCCAAGATCATGGGACTGCCTTATCCGGGCGGGCCGCACATCGACAAACTGGCCCGACAGGGAGACCCCAATGCCTTCACATTCCCTCACCCGCGCGTGCCCGGGCTCAACTATAGTTTTAGCGGTCTTAAAACATCCATCCTGTATTTCCTGCGGGATCAACTAAAGAAAGATCCGGAATTTATTGAGCAACACAAAGCGGATCTGGCAGCATCCATTCAGCATACCATCATCGCCATTTTGATGAAGAACTTGCGGGAGGCGGTGCGTCAGACCGGCATTCGTCATGTGGCCATGGCTGGAGGTGTTTCAGCGAACGGCGGCCTGCGGGAAGCTTTCAGGGCGGAAGAAGAAACCGGAAACTGGCAGGTGTACATCCCCCGTTTCGAATATTGCACCGACAACGCGGCCATGATCGCCATCACAGGCTATTACAAATACCTCCGATCGGCATTTGCATCACAGGACATCACGCCATTTACCCGCCAGGGATCATAATCACTCACTCCCCTGATCTTCGCCGGCTGGCTCAATAAGGATAAAAGGCGGTTCCTCTTTTTCCACAATTACGTGTTCCTCCATATCATAATGAAATCTATAGGATGGTTCCCCGGACATGTTTTGCGCCACATAAAGGTTCATGATATGGTCGAAGATGTTTTGTGCATTTTGCTCACCTGAGAAATAGGCCAGGTCGTAAATATCCTGTTCCGCGAGCCGGTAAATGCGAGGGTCAAGTCTCGCCTCTCCGCTATTAAGTAATACAAAGCGGCCATCCACATAGTCGCTTGTTGCATAGGTACTAAACAGCACCTGCATGTCGAAGTCCGGATCATGCAGCTTTTGAAATTCAAACCAGACATTGTGCTCCATGACCGTAATGTTAACTGTGCCTCTATACCTTTTCTCCGGGGTATCCCCGATCAGCACCTCCGTATCAGCATACTCAAGCAATTCAGCCTGTGCCATATGGAAGATATAACCGGGTTTATCAAGATCGAAAAACGCGTCCATGTCCTCCGGTCCGTAAACATTTACCAGCAGTTCATCCAGGTAATCCTCTGCCGCTGTGAAAAACCGGTCTATAAACAGGGAATCGTCAACAGCCTGAATAAACCTGGCTCTGCTGTCTTCAGGACCGGTAATACTGTCTGCCGGAATACTATCCGGATGTTCCGGTGCATAAGACTTCATAAGTTGTGCCGGAGGCAGCAGCAGGACATGTATGTCCGTTTCATCAATAACAAAACGATTGGCCCAATATGCAGGCGTAGCGCAGGATACCATCCCGGCCAGCAAGAGTAACGAAAATACGATCTTGAACAACCTGCGCACCAATAAATTACTGCTTCTCATCCAACAATTTTTCACCAATATCCCGGCCATAGTTATAACATTGTTCAAATTCATTTTCATGGGGCGTAAATTTCACAAACACCCCGTCGCCCTGCACGTTTAGCTTCAGGTTGGACAGGGTGGTATTGATCAGCTTTCCTGCTTCCCCGCTCCATCCGTAGGAGCCAAAAGCACCGGCCAGCTTTTTGTTGTCGCGGATCGGGCTGATGACGGCAAACAGCTTATAGACCGGAAGCAAAATATTCTGGTTAATGGTAGGGCAACCAATGATGATGGCACTGCTTTTGGCCACATTCTCATCGAGGTCGCCCAAAGCCATGGTTTCGATGTCGGCCAGCTCCACCGTGATATCGCCGGCGCTTTGCAGGCCGTCGCGAATGGCTTCAGCCATCTTACCGGTATTATGATAGGCCGACACATAAGGCACAAACACATGGTTCTTCTGCGGGGTTTGCAGGGCTTCCTTCGCATACTCCTCCGAGCGGTCGACCCATTTCTGCCAGTCATGCATCAACAGCGGCCCGTGCCCGGGCAGGATGGCCCTGATCTCCAGGGGACGGATCTTTTCGATGGCCTTAAGCATAAACTTGCTGAAAGGCTTCAGGATCACATCAAAATAGTATTTGAAGGCTTCGCTGAAATCATCCACCTTGTCGTCATACATCTCCGGATGGGCATAGTGACAGCCAAAGGAATCACAGGTGAACAACAACTTGTCCTCTTCCAGGTAGGTGTACATGCTATCGGGCCAGTGAAGGTTAGCAGCGCCGATAAAACGCAGGGTTTTGTTGCCCAGGTCGAGGGTATCGCCATCCTTGACCACCATATGCTTAAAATCATGACCCAGAAAATCCTTCAGATAGTTGATGGCCAGGCGTGTACCCACCACGGTAGCTTCCGGGGCCAGCTTCAGCACGTTGGCCAGGTTCCCGCTGTGGTCGGGCTCCGTGTGGTTCAGAATAACATATTCGATTTCCGAGGGGTCGGTTACCTGTTTGAGCTTCTCGAGGTAAACATCCCAGAACTTCAGCTTGGAAGTTTCCACGATGGCCTTCTTATCGGCATTGATAAAGTAAGAATTATACGTGGTGCCGTATTCGGTTTCCATAACCACGTCAAACGTCACAATATCATAATCCATAACACCGATCCATTTCACGTCGTCGGTAACGGGCAATACTTCTGTATCAGGTCTTTTCAGGTCTTCAATATTCTCCATAATTCGTATTATTCTTTGAACAAGTTCATTAGTAATAGTTATCCTTTACAGCTCAAACCGGTAATGCCGGCGTGAGGTTGTTTTTTGAGGCACGTGCACATCAAGTTGTCCGGTCATGCCGGCCGGGATGTTCTGCTGTTGGCTGAAAACCATGCGGTAAATTTACGCATTTTGCAGGGTACCACTGTATAAACGTCATTCAGATAGATTTTGTTGATCCCGGGCTCGCCTTTTTGGTACCTGGCACAGCCAGGAGTTATCCTGTGCTGCCCGGTAATTACGTTATCCTTTTGGTGTATTGTTATCATCCGAATCATGAACTGTCCGCCATAAATGGTTCCTTACTTTTTTCTTCGTTCAAAATAATGCCGGGAGTCGCCCCATTCGTCATAGCCTATCTCCCCGCCGGCGAGGTGGATCCGTGCTTCGAGGCAACGTTTGCACTCCTCGGCTTCCTCATCGGTACAGGGCTTATCTTCATAGAGCAGGTAATCGTCGCGATAGCGGAGCGGTGTGAGGTTGGGCATGATGATGTTGGCGCCGACCTGCAATGACTTTTCCCTTCCCATGGGGTCGATGGCCTGCATGGCTGTGGTGGCGGCGATGTTGATATCTTTCATCATGATGCGCAGCAGCGCCACCATCTTGAGGCTCAGGTTAAAACGTTCGATCTTGGGGATCAGCTCATCCTTATGCTGATACAACGGGGTCTGCTCGTGTTCGATATAGGGACCCATCCCGACCATATCGATATCGAGGTCCTGCATAAACAGCAGGTCATCGGCCAGGTCGTCGTTGGTCTGGAATGGCAGTCCGATCATCACGCCGGTACCGGCCTGGTAGCCGATCTTTTTCAGCAGTTTAAGGGATTCCAGCCTTTTCTGGTAATCGTGCTTTTTATCATTGGGATGGTAACGGTAATAGAGGTCGGGGTTTGAGACCTCTATCCGGAGCAGGTAGCGGTGGGCGCCGGCCTCATACCAGCGGCGGTAGGTCTCCTGGGTCTGCTCCCCGAAGGAGAGGGTGATACCCAGCTTCCCGTCGCTGAGCGCTTTGATCTTGCGGAGCAGGTCTTCGATATGATCCACGAAGGCGGCGCCACTACGCTCGCCACCCTGCAGCACCATGCTACCAAACCGGTTATCGCGGGCATAGCGGGCCGCTTCCAGCACCTCCTCTTCCGTGGCCTGGTAGCGGTGCATGGTTTTGTTTCCGGAACGGATCCCGCAATAGAGGCAATTCTTGCTGCAGAGGTTGGAAAACTCTACCAGGCCGCGGTAATACACTTTATTGCCGACGTATTGCTGCTTTACTTCGGCCGCTTTCCTAAATAGCAGCTTGCGTTCTTCTTCGCCGGTGGCGAGGAGGGTGATGATGTCGGGTTTGGTGAAGGCATCTTTATTCAGAATTTGTCGGATCGTGTCGGACATATTGTTAGGGCTTGGCATGTATGGTTTTAGGATAAAACAGGCTTGCTGGTCATTTTAGTATAAAAAGCGCATGAAATTACAAATAATCTGTTTGTGACTGATCCGTTCCGGTAAAGGGAGCCACGGCGCGCTGGTAGATTCCATGCATCCAGGCGATGGCCATGCCGTAGTTTGTTACCGGCACGCCGGCGTCGATGGCCGGTTTCAGCCGTCCGGTGATCTGCCTTCTGGTGATCATACAGCCGCCGCATTGCACCACGAGGGCATACTCTTCAATGGGGCGCGGCAGGTCGTTGAGGCCGGCCACCACTTCGAAGGTCAGCTTTTTCCCGGTATGGTTGCTCATCCACCGGGGAATTTTAACGCGGCCGATATCGTCGCAGGCCACGTGGTGGGTACACGACTCCAGCAGCAGGATCCGGTCACCGTCCCGGAGGCCGGCGATTTTCGGGGTTCCTTTCAGGTAGCTTTCGAAGTCGCCTTTGTGGCGTGCCAGCATGATGCTGAAGCTGGTCAGCGGAATATCTTTTGGGATGGCGGCGTCGGCCCTGGGGAAGACCTGGCTGTCGGTGACGGCGAGGCTTGGCCGGGGCTGCAGTTGTTTCATGAGGGCATCCACCTCTTTTTCTTTGACCACGATGGCGACACAGTCGTTATCGATGATATCGCGGATGGCCTGCACCTGGGGCAGTATGAGGCGTCCTTCGGGGGCTTCGTTATCGATGGGCGTGATCAGCACCACCAGGTCGCCGTAGTGGAGCAAGTCACCCAGGAGGGATGTTTTGCGGTAGGCAGTTTCGGGCATTGCCCTGCGCAGGGTGGTGACGGCCTCTTCGAGGTTGACGGGCTGCAGGGCGGAGAATGGCAGCACCTTCACCTTGTAGGTGTCGTGAAGGTATTGTTGGAGGGCATCGTCCAGGGCCACCTGATCCGATTTGTTGTGAAAGATCACGAATGGCACCTCCTGTTTATGAAATGCTTCTACGAGCTTTTCTTCTTCCTGTTCGAACCGGTTGTGTGTGATAACGAGGATGGCGAGGTCGACGGTTTTGAGGGTTGCCAGGGAGCGGTTGACCCGTTTTTGGCCGAGCTCGCCGGTATCGTCGATGCCGGCGGTATCGACGAGGATGGCCGGTCCGATGCCGGGGATTTCCATGGATTTGCGCACCGGGTCGGTTGTTGTGCCTGACACTTCGGATACGATGGCGATATCCTGTTGTGCCAGGGCGTTGATCAGGGAGCTTTTGCCGTTGTTTCGCCGCCCGAAGATACCGATATGGGGTTTGGATTCCTTTCCTTTGGCCATGGTTAGGGCTTCCTTTTTGATTTGTGTTGGAAAATACAAAGATATTGAAATTGTTTTTCGGTTGCATCCATAACAAGCACATTGATTCCGTTACCATCGAGCGTCCACGAAGGGAGCACAAGTTACCGAATGTATTAAGCAA
>JAWLDT010000011.1:0-31672 GCA_041686485.1 Bacteroidales bacterium
ACGAAGTGCACAAAGAAAAGACACGAAGACTTGAGGGAGAGAGGGCGAGAAGACGCGAAGATGCGAAGATGCGAGGAGGCGAGAACGCGAGGGCGTGAGGAGGCGAAGACGCGAAGGTAAATGGGTGCGAAACCTAAAGGCAAAAGCTAAGAGCAAGGGCCTGGAGCCAAAATTGATAAGAATTTGGAATTTGTAAAGAACAGGTAAGACAATGACACAATGGATAATTACAGGCATCATACTCTTGGTTGCAGTGCTATTTGCAATCAGGCGACTGGTTTTGCTAATGAGAAAGAAAAAGCCGCTGAGTAACAACTGCAACCCCATGGAGGGTGATTGTGCCAACTGTCTGAAAAAAAGCCGGCAGAACAATGGCTACAATACGAATCATGACGAGTCATGACTAAATCCTGCCCATACCAGGTGCCTGAAGTAACCCTTCATATCGTTTGCGCATACTTACCTCATAGTTAATGCTGATACGCAAATATCCCAGTAGTAAGTACATCATAAACAGATATATCGTCTTGTCAGATACAAAAAATCACCGTTTTCAGCCAAACGGTTAAAGCTGTGCCCCTTTCTCAACTTTAATTATTAATTTTGATAACAGGCTACTGATCAAATACGTGCGGCTTTGGACCTTCATCCCGTCTTATTAAAATACTGGGGGTTTTCCTCTTTCCGGCCTTTGCAGGAAGACATCATCCGTTCTGCCAGCGGAGGAAATGATACCCTTGCTTTGCTACCCACAGGTGGTGGTAAATCATTATGCTACCAGGTTCCTGGTTTAGCCATGGATGGATTGTGTATTGTTATCAGTCCACTGATAGCCCTGATGAAAGATCAGGTTCAGGGGCTTCGGGATAAGGGGATTAATGCCGTGGGTATATACCACGGGCTAAGTAAGGCCGAAATTGACAATGCCGTCGATAACTGCGTATACGGCGATGTAAAATTCCTCTATATGAGTCCGGAGCGACTCACAACAAAGCTTATCCGCAGCCGTCTGGAAAAAATGAACGTCAACCTGCTGGCCATCGATGAAGCACATTGTATTTCCCAGTGGGGCTATGATTTTCGTCCTCCTTACCTGCGCATAGCGGAAGTCAGGGAGCTGATACCCAACACCCCGGTACTGGCTCTTACGGCGACAGCTACGCCACAAGTGGTTACCGACATCCAGGAAAAGCTGCATTTCAGTAATGCCAATGTATTTCAAAAAAGCTTTGAAAGGAAGAACCTGGCATATGTTGTTTTTCAGGAAGAGAACAAATTAAAAAAACTCCTGAAGGTGTGTAACAACGTGCCGGGGACAGGGGTTGTGTATGTCAGGAACCGCAAGCGAACCAAGGAAATCGCCCAGTGGCTCAGTCGACAAAAGGTACGTGCCGATTATTACCATGCCGGTTTATCAGCCGGGGAGAGAGATGCAAAACAAAACGCGTGGATGAAGGAGCGGACACGGGTGATAGTATCCACCAACGCTTTTGGAATGGGTATCGACAAACCCAATGTACGGTTTGTGGTACACCTTGATTTGCCCGACAGCCCGGAAGCTTATTTTCAGGAAGCCGGACGCGGCGGCCGCGATGGCAAAAAGGCGTATGCGATCCTATTGTTTAATCAGGCCGACATCGCAGATCTGAAACGCTTTCACGAGCGCTCCTTCCCGCCTCTGAAAGATATAAAAAAGGTTTATAACAACCTTGGCAACTACTACCAGCTGGCCATCGGGAGTGGCAAAGACCAAAATATGCCGTTCAACCTGACAGACTTTGCCCGTAATTACCAGATGGACCCTTTCCTCGTTTTTAATGCCCTTGGCTTCCTTGAAAAAGAAGGCTATCTGGCAACATCAGAAGCCATGGCGAACCCTTCGCGCATCATGTTCCGTTTGAATAACGAAGAACTATACCGCTTTCAGGTAGCCACACCCCGATTTGAACCATTTATAAAGCTGTTGCTGCGCTCTTACACCGGCCTGTTTTCTGAATTTATTAAAATCAAAGAGAGCGATATCGCTTCCCGGGCAGGCATAGAAAAAGAAACGGTTAAAAAGATGCTGAAAGAGCTGCATGATATGGATATCCTTTACTACAAACCACAAAATGAAGAACCCATGCTTACCTTTCTGGAGGGACGGGTGTCGGGCAGTGACCTGTTTATCTCCAGGGAGGTTTACAAAGAACGAAAAGCATTTGCCAAAATGCGGATGGATGCGATGATTGACTATACCCGGTCGAAGGATAGATGCCGGAGCCTCTATCTGCTGGCTTACTTTGGTGAAACCGGTGCAACACGATGCGGCCAGTGCGACGTTTGCCTGAAACTCAACAAAGCCGGCGTTTCTGATTATGAATACAAACAGATCGTTGATCTGATAAAACCAAAAATAATGGCAGGTTCCTCAACCCTGGAGGAGCTGATACATAACCTTGATATCAATATATCTGAAAACAAAGTGGTAAATGTGATCAGGTACCTGAAAGATAGTGGCCGGATTATTGAAGACGAGGGAGGAATGCTGCGATGGCAGGAATCATGATTTCCCGGGCATATATGCGAGTACAGACAGACCGCCCCTGACCTTATCTCCCTTTTTGACAATCACATCAGCTTCCAAAGGCACAAAGAGATCCAGCCTTGAACCGAACCTGATAAATCCGAGTTCACCACCCTGCTTCATCTGTTTCCCTTCCTCGCAGTAACAAACAATCCGGCGGGCAAGCACACCGGCGATTTGCCTTACCATATAGCGGATACCGCCCGGCGTTTCAAACACAATGCTATTGTGTTCGTTAAGCGAACTTGATTTGGGATGCCAGGCCACCAGGTATTTGCCCGGATGGTATAGATAACGGACCACCCTGCCATCAGTCGGGAAGCGGTTCAGGTGAACATTCAGCGGGGACATGAATACCGATACTTGTTGCATCAGTTGCCCGAAATGTTCTTCTTCATGGGTTTGCTGTACCAAAACCACACGCCCGTCAGCCGGACTCAGAAAAGCACGGGGATCTGTTGGTATACGCCGCCCTGGCGACCGGAAAAAATAAACCACCCATACTAAAAACAGCACCAACAACGCATACAATCCATATTGGAGCCATTCAGTATGCCCCAGGGACCAATAAACAGCCAATGCCAATATTAAAATTACAACAGCAGCAACGGCAATGATGGTATGTCCCTCCTTATGTATTCGCATCTTATAGTATTATCTGATTAAGCGTTTCCGTTTTTCATCGTTTTAGTAATCTGCTCCAGTCTGTTCAGGATTTCAGGAACAGGTCATCAACAGGTAAACAAAAACAAAGGGTGCAGCCATGAATACGCCGTCAAAACGATCGAGGATGCCACCATGGCCCGGCAGGATATTACCGCTATCCTTTGCCTTGGTGCAGCGTTTGAACATCGACTCGAACAGGTCGCCATAGGTGCCAAGTATAACGACAATACCGGCAACAATCAACCAACCGTCTAATGAAAGCTGTTTATAATATACAGAAATTAAAAATGCAGCAATAAAAGATAATACACCGCCTCCCGCAAAGCCTTCCCAGGTTTTTTTCGGCGACACACGCTTAAACAGACAGTGCCTCCCGAAAGAGGAACCAATTACGTAGGCACCTGTTTCATTTATCCAAACCAGGAAGAAAAAACCCAACAAAAGGCTGGAATGGTATACGCCTGGCAGAAAACCGGGATTTGGGAAATAATTGAGGAGGGAAAACGGAACAGCTACATAAAGCAGTCCAAAAAAAGTAAAAGCGATGTTGGTAAAAGGATCTTTGGTATTGCGATACAATTCGAACAAAAATATCAGAAAGAAGAACAGGAAATTTACCAGTAGCAGCGAACGGCCGGCATAATTCATGGCCACAATCGCATTGGTAAGAAACAGGGTAAGACCGGCAAAGGTTCCTGCCGCTTTATTGGGGTATACTTCTGCTTTTTCGACCAGCGAATAGAACTCCCATAAGCCGGTAACAGTCAGAATAAGGAAAAGGGCAACAAAAAGATATTGATCCAGGATGATGGTGGCAATCACCAGAACAACCAACACGATACCGGTCAATGTTCTTTTAATCAAATTATTCACAACGACTCTTTATTAAGTATCTGTTTGGCTTGAAGCACATTATCAGCCTGAACATAGAGTTCCACCTCGCCAAAATGGTAAGCGGAGTCTTTCTTGTCCATAATAACACTTTCTATACCCTCCTCTCTCAAAACGGCTTGCGCTATCTCAACTTTATGCTCTAACCAGTGACTATATATTTTTTGCCAATTATCCTGCATACGAACTTCTTTTGATCTGAAAATTATTTGCTGGTACCATTTAAATAATGCTTGCACAAATAAGGATGTTGGATAGCTGTCCCGGGCAGACAGAAACAATATAACGTGCTGGCTGTAATAGCAAAAAAAGCACTACATAATGGGTCATACCTCTCAGATATTCTTACCATACGCATTCACATTAGTCTGTTTGGCCGGATGATGTATCCATCATAAAGAGATACAATTCTTTTGGCCCGTGTGCACCCAGTACCAGTTTCTTTTCAACATCAGCAGTACGGCTGGGACCGGTAACAAAGCTGATCCAGGAAGGCATGGCATCTCCGTATTTGATCTTCAGGTAGCGAAAAACCTCACCAGGTTCACCCACCAGTTGTTGATTTGTAGCTACAACAATGTGTATGGGCGGCACGATAAAACTTTTCCTGTTTCCTCCCTGCCGGCTACTGAACACAATGGTTCCATGCCGCGCTATAAGTGCCTCACAGCCGGTAATCGAAGCATCGCAGTTCTCAATGCTGTTATGGTCTTCTGTATATCTGGTATTGACAGCCTGCAACAGACCTGTCAGGAAATCCTCACCACAAAATGGATTCTGAATAGCTTTTTGTGATAAAAGGGTACTTATCTTTTCTGCCAGCTCCTCTGCATCTGCGCAGTACACAAATTTTCCGTGTGCTTCTATAAAAGCTTCCGCGAATTGCTCCTCTTTAAAGTCACCATCAACGTGACTAAAAACGGCGGTTTCCTGATCAACGGATTCAAATGGTGAGGGCATGGCCCTTACCAGCGCATCACGGATGCTTTTTAATACGCTCTCCTTGGACGTTGTATCCTTCATGAATGCTTTTTATGAGTATTTGCAGACTTATTGCTGTTATTTTTATTGAGGGAAGCACCCACCTCGAACTCCTGCTCTTTTGCTTTTTCCGGCTCCGGATATGGTCTTTCACCAAAGATGTTTTCAAGATCGTCACGGAATATGACTTCATCCTCAAGAAGCTTGTCTCCCAGTTGGATCAACTGGTCTCTGTGGTCAGCAAGAATACTTTTGGCCCGTTCATAAGCTTCTTCCACAATTTTATGCACTTCTTCATCGATGGTCTGCGCAGTTTTTTCAGAATAAGGCTTTGTAAATGTATACTCGTTCTGACCGCTGGAATCATAGTAACTGATATTACCGATCCGCTTATTAAGCCCAAAGTATACCACCATGGCATAAGTCTGTTTTGTGACCTTTTCGAGATCATTCAATGCCCCGGTGGATATTTTACCAAACACCATCTCTTCTGCAGCCCTACCACCAAGTGTACTCGTCAGTTCGTCAAACATTTGCTCATAAGTTGTAATCTGACGCTCTTCGGGCAGGTACCAGGCAGCACCCAGGGCTTTACCCCTGGGCACAATTGTTACTTTTACCAATGGATGGGCGTGTTCAAGCAACCAGCTCACTGCAGCATGCCCGGACTCGTGATAAGCAATTACTTTTTTCTCAGCAGGTGAGATAACTTTATTGGGTTTTTCAAGACCGGCGATGATACGGTCGATGGCATCCAGAAAATCCTTTTTCCCGACTTTCTTTTTATTGCGCCGAGCCGCAGTTAATGCCGCTTCATTACAAACATTGGCGATATCGGCTCCGGAGAAGCCCGGGGTTTGTTTGGCAAGGAAACTTGCATCCACCTCTTTGTCCAGCTTCAACGGTTTCATATGCACCTCAAAGATGGCAGCCCGCTCATTCAGGTCAGGCATTTCCACATGAATCTGACGATCAAACCGGCCAGCCCGTAAAAGCGCCCGGTCAAGAACATCTGCCCGGTTGGTCGCAGCCAGGATAATCACGCCAATGTTGGTACCAAAGCCATCCATTTCAGACAACAACTGGTTGAGGGTGTTTTCCCTTTCATCATTGGCGCCGGTAACGGGATTCTTTCCACGGGCCCGTCCTATAGCATCGATCTCATCAATAAAGATAATACAAGGGGCTTTCTCCTTAGCCTGTTTGAACAGGTCACGCACACGCGAAGCTCCGACACCCACGAACATCTCCACAAAGTCTGATCCGCTTAAGGAAAAGAACGGCACCTGGGCCTGCCCAGCCACAGCCTTGGCCAGCAATGTCTTACCAGTTCCTGGCGGTCCAACCAGCAATGCACCTTTGGGAATTTTACCACCCAGTTTCGTATATTTATCCGGCTTTTTAAGGAAATCAACGATCTCCATCAGTTCGACCTTGGCCTCCTCAAGACCTGCAACATCCTTAAAATCAATGCTTACATGGGTATCTTTATCAAACAGGGTGGCTTTAGACTTGCCAATGTTGAACATTTGGCCGCCCGGACCTCCACCGCTTGCCATTCTACGCATAATAAATATCCAGAAAGCGATCAAAAGACCAATGGGAAGCAGCCAGCTCAGCACATCGGTACCCCAGCTGCGTCTTGACTCGGGATACACCGGGAAACGGTCTTCAGCAGGCCATTCGCGTTGCTCCTCCCGGATCACCGTTTCAAAATTTTCAACCGAAGCTATTCGAAATTCATAATGCGGTCCGTCCGAACCCCGCAGCCCCCTTTCAGGTTCTACATCATCGTACTTTTCCTTGTTAAGACGCTCTTCTTTGATATAAATCTCTACTTTTTCCTGGTTGATGATCTTGACCATCTCAATGTCAGTTCCCTCTTCCTGATTCCAGGTAAGCATTTCATTCTCAAAACGCATCTGGGAAATTTCAACAGCAGGGCTGCCCCAGTTAAAGAACTGCAGCGCAATAAAAACAACGGCCAGAATACCGTATATCCAATAAAAATTAAAACCGGGCTTTTTCCCTTCCTTTTTATCGCCTGAATCACCTGAAGGTGCCTTTTTATCCTTCTGGTTCTTAGGTGGTTGCTTGCCTCCCTTAGGCAAACCATGCTCCTTAATATTATTCTTTTCCTGACTCATTCTATAATAATAACTAAAATATAATATCACTTAATACCCATGCGTTGCCACGCAATCTAAACCTCCTGAAATTTGTAGGAAGGCACATCAGCCCAAAGGTCTTCCAACTGATAGTACCGGCGTATTGGCTCCTGGAAAATATGAACGACCACATCCTGATAGTCGAGCAGCAACCATTCGCCGTTCAGAAAACCTTCACGCCTGGCCGGACGAATACCCTCTTCCTGCTGTACGGTATCCTCAACCGCTTCCGCTATGGCTTCAACATGCGGCCGGGAATTCCCATGACAAATAACGAAGAAATCACAAACTGTTGAATCTATTTTTCCGAGATTGAGACTTACGATTTCCTCCCCACTCTTATCCAAAATCCCTTTTACGACAGCATCTACGAGCAAAACCGATATGTCTTTTTCTTTTGATCTTTTTATCATTCACAAAACATTATGCTTTCCTGCAAAAGTAACGATTTTTAACGACAATATGTTTTATCATAACAATTCACCGCGCTATTGTGCTGATAATATTATACATTTGAAACATCTTTATCCGGCCACTGCGCAACAATTATTCAAAAATATCTTTTTCGGATCAAGATGTTTTTAACGAATTTTAGTATCATATGCGTTCATATCATTACATAGAAGAAACAGACTCCACAAACCTGGAACTATGGCGTATGATCAAAAGAGGACCTCTGCCACCTGAAGGAAGTATTGTCCGGGCCGGCAATCAAACCCGGGGACGCGGCCAGGCAGAGACCCACTGGGAAAGTGAGGCCAACAAAAACCTCACCTTCTCCATCCTCTTGATGCCTGCTTTTTTATCACCCTCCAAACAGTTTATTCTGAACAAGACAGTTGCCCTGGGTATACGTGATGCATTGGCAAGTTTGTGCAAACAGTTCCCTTTTTTTATCAAATGGCCGAATGACATCTATGCTGACAAAGGAAAAATCGCCGGTACTTTAATCGAAAACCGGATTTCCGGTAGAAACTATGAGTTGTGCGTGGCCGGAATAGGGATTAACATCAACCAGACCACTTTCCCGGAGGAAATACCAAGCGCTGTATCCCTGACCCATTTAACCGGAAAGATTCATGATCTGAATGCCTGTATGAAAGTAGTCGAAGAACATCTTATGAAAAGGTATACACAGCTAAAGCAAGGCAACGAAGCAACCATTGATCACGAATACCTTGAGCATCTACTCGGATATCAACAGCTAATACGATTCAGCACAGATCAGGAAACCTTTACAGCTACTGTCTCCGGGGTCAGTGAATATGGTCAGCTACTACTTACATTATCTGATGGCACCCAACAAGCATTTGGGATGAAAGAAATCAATATGGAATTATAGTATCTGAGGCATATTTTTAGTTTCTCAGGCATATTTTTCCTGCAGCTTTTCGCCCAGCAACTCCACAAAATGCTGCAACGGACCTGAAGCTATTGATTTCATAAAAGGATTGAGATCCACTTTGAACACAATCGACACGGAGCAGCTTTCCTCATCCGTTTTATAAAAAAAATAATCCAACTCAAAGTCCACCGGGTTTTTCCCTTCTGACACAATGTGAATGTTGGAACAGGGATATTTTCCGTCTATCCGCATGGAAAGGTCTGTCAACCCTTCGATGGTGAAGGAACAGGTGCTTTCATCGGCTTTCCAGTTACTGACCCTGTCGGGCAACAGATCTTCAAAATTTCGGAAGTCACCCAGAAAAGAAAACACGGTTTCACAACTGGCATTAACAGGAATATGTTGTTTTTCGAATGTTGTCATAGGCACATGTTCATATAAGTATTCATGACCGGGCATTTGACCAGGCAAGCGGGTCATCACGCCAGGCTGTCAATTCATGTTTCTCCTCAGCGGAAATAAGCCCCCTTTCTTCTGCCGTTTTCAGCAATGTCTCAAAATTGCTTAGCACATAGAGAGAGTTCTCCGTTTCTTTCAGGTTCTCGCAGGCCATATCGAGGTCATACGTAAAGATGGCACACATTCCCATCATCTGCATCCCCAGCTCTTTAAGAGCGTTAAAGGCAGCCATGCTGCTCTTTCCGGTAGAGATCAGGTCTTCGACAAGCACCGTCCTGCTGCCAGGAGGAGCATATCCTTCTACCTGACTGCCCAGACCATGTGCTTTGGGCGTACTACGCACATAAACAAAAGGCAGGTCGAGATGTTCAGCCACCAAAACACCATGGGCAATAGCGCCGGTAGCCACACCGGCAATCAATTCAACACCGGGAAAACGGCTGCGAATGATATCTGCCAGGTTTTCCGCAACCATCCGCCGGATACCCGGAAAGGAAAGGATGCGGCGATTATCACAATAAACGGGCGCCAGCAAGCCGGAAGACCAGGTAAAAGGTTGTTCCACATTCAATTTTATTGCGTTTATTTGCAGTAAGTGACCTGCAACCTCATCGGCAAATGATTGTTGTATATGCATAAATCAATAACAAAAAGGATAATTTGATCGCACAAAGCTAACAAAAAAGCAGGTTTTTTACAGAAAAGCAAAACATCTATGCAAAAGGCATTAACTGTATTTCATGAAGACCGTAAAATTCTTTTTTTACCAGAAGGAAAAGCCCTGGAAGCTCCCGAAGAATGTATGTTTTACGAGGAGATTGAATGGGAAGGCATTATGCATTTTATTCAATCCGATAAGGCCTGTTTGTGTTATGTAACGAAACATCCGGAACGCCTTTTCAGACAATTTGCCACATTATTTGAAAACATCGATGCTGCAGGCGGAGTGGTAACCAACACCGACGGGGCCTTATTATTTATCTTTCGAAATGGTCGTTGGGATCTGCCCAAAGGCAAGATGGAAATGGGAGAAACTCCGGAGTATGCTGCCATCAGAGAGGTAGAAGAAGAGTGTGGCTTATCGGGCGTCCGGATTTTGCGATCCCTGCCACCCACCTACCATATATTCCCGTTAGAGGATGACCAATGGGCATTAAAGAAAACCCGCTGGTATCACATGAAAATTGATGGAAAACCAGGGCTGAAGCCGCAGACCGAAGAAGGAATCACCCGGGCCGTATGGAAACAACCTGACGAACTCAGTGAGGTAATACAAAGTACATATGGCAATTTACGGGAACTGATCAATGAATGGCGCTGAGGTCTTTTAATGTTTCGAGGGCACCTTCAGATGGCGCTTTAAAAGGAGCAGCAACAATCTTACCTTCCGGATCAATCAGTAAATAGTAGGGGACCGTTCGCAGACGGTATCGATCAAGTAAGCGATAATCTCCTGCTATATGGTACAACGCAAATGGTAGTTCATCATTCTGAAGCAGTCCTTCTGTTGTCTCCGGCTGGTGGTCGATCAGCACGCCTAGTAACTGAATGTTATCACCTGCCTCTTCGGCAAGTTGTGTCATGGGAGCAAGTTCAGCCATGGATGTCTGGCTCCAGCCAGCCCAAAAAAACAAATACAGATACCGCCCCCGAAAATCATCGATACGCACCGTATCCCCCCTGCTGTCTACCAGATTCAATGGTGGAGGGCTGGTACCGGGTTTAAGCAACCGATGGCGATACAGAATATTGTCAGCGATCATGCGGTGCTGCTCAAACCTGCCGTATTCCGAAGCCTGTCTGAGTACTTCTGCCACCTGTTCTTCTTCAAAATCCTTCATGCCGGTCATTTTTTTCAAGCCATTCAGCATTACCAGCTCCCGGTATCGCTCATGAAGCAATATCGTATCCCGCCCCAGGGTGTCCATCAGGGCATGAACATCGCCATGCCTGTTGACAGCCGCCTCAAGGTTCCCCATGCCTATGGAGGATGCAGCGGTAAAAATGTAAGAGTCAAACAGGTTCCGGAAAAATTCCATGTACTGCGGATGGTAATACCTAACCGGTTCATCCAGGATATATTCACTGGCAAGGGCATGAAAACTTTTGGTGTTCAGGCTGCGTTGAATATTTGCAATACGATAGTGGATATATTGTTGAAAAAAAGCATCATCAATATCAGCGAATTCTGACGCTGCTTCCATACGAAAACGTTCCAGCGACCGCTGATGATTGGCTCGTGACCGGCCGGCCACATGGGTACGCAGATAATCGGCAACCAAATCATCAAATTCACTGATCAGGCTGTTCAGGTCTTCATGTTCACCCGCGGTTTTATTGATTGTCATGGGAAAATGTTGCCTCAATGGAGATGGCCTTCGACCATTGCCCCCTGAAAAATCAAGTTGCTCATATTCAACCATATAACTATTTCCGGGAGACACATAAAAAAAGTTTCGGCTGTGTATGACCCGAAAAAAAAGCAAACGCGGGCGTTCAATATCCACCTCAAAAACAAAGGTACCATGTTGATCTATCTCCTGCGCATCAATTTCTTCCGTCCTGAGGCTCAGATAATCCCGGTATGCCATCAGGCGAATCTCCTGGCCTTCGGCACCAGGGAAGCTGCCTTCGATACGCACAGCGGAAGCTCCGAATGCGGTAGCAGACAGTATCATTAACATAAAAGAAACAGACAAACAAAACTTCATAGCCGGAAATACTTGATAGGAAAAGGACCTTCTGAAGGCAAAACCGGGAAATGATAAGATACGATGCATTATGCCGGCAGATATCCGGATATATCAACAACATCAGGAATAAAAGGCGTTGCATCGCCACCGTGGCGAATGATATCCCGAACAATATATGAATTAATAGCAGTTAACTCGGGGGTGGTTAATAAGAATACGGTTTCCAAATCAGGCAGCATTTGCTTGTTGGTCTGGCCAATGCTGCGTTCAAATTCAAAATCAGCTGAGGTCCGTAAGCCGCGAAGGATATAGCGCACGTTCAATTTTTTGCACAATTCAACGGTGAGACCTTCATAGGTAATGACCTCCACTTCCGGATATTCCCGAAACACTTTTTCTATCCATGCTTTGCGCTCATTCAAAGGAAAAAAGGTTTTCTTTTCCTCATTGATGCCGATACCCACGATAATCTTATCAAACAGAGGTAAGGCCCTCAGAATAATTGACTCATGGCCTTTTGTTATCGGATCAAACGACCCCGGAAACAATGCGATTCTCTTCATAATAAATAAAGTATCTTTTTCAGGATGGGAAACTTTAATGGTAACACTTTGAACGCAATAAAATTAGAAAAATTATAAACACAGCCCCTTACCGCTCAAAGAAAGTAAAATTCACTTTACTGTATTTTCTGCTTTCCCGAAAGTGTTCATGCACCTCAAAATGGATTTCAGCCGGATGCTCCAGGATGAGCCAACCATTATCCGACACAATATTGCTGGCAAAAACCAGGTCGGGTATCTCTGTTATTTGGTCATGATTATAAGGGGGATCGGCAAAAACAATGTCATATTCAGCCGGACAGGCCTGGAGGAAACGAAAAACATCTTCACGCAACACATGGAGATTGTCAAAGTTAAGTTGTTCTGTTACCTGCTGAATAAAACGCACACACTTTGTATTATTCTCCACAGCAACTACTTCCGTCGCCCCGCGGGAAGCAAATTCAAATGCCATGCTGCCGGTACCGGCAAACAAGTCAAGAACCCTGATCTCATCAAAATAAAAATAGTTGTTCAGGATATTAAACAATGCTTCTTTGGCTTTGTCGGTGGTAGGTCTGACCGGAAGGCCATCCGGGGGTTTGATATGCCTGCGCTGATGTTGCCCGCCAATTATCCGCATATGTTCAGGTTTAACAGGTTAAAATAAAAATGGTATGGAATGGAATCAAAACAGGAAGCATATTTGAATATATCATTACGGTCAGGTATGGATACATGGCGGAAAAACGAAGAGAGTGTTACGAAGTTACCGGAATCCATTGCCAGTTCACCAAGCACGGAAACCCTTGATTTTTCGGGACTCATGTGGTGTTGTTCCAGAACATAAAAAAGATAATAAAGCAGATCTTCAAATGTCTGAACAGGAAATGACCGGTAATACGCAAATTTGCCTTGTCTGAAAATCAACAATTCAAAATGGGATTGCTTGATGTGCATAACAATATCTGCCTGCCATTTATCCAGCCGTTGTGAAGCCAATGTTCCTTCAATTAAGGCTGTTCCGTGATGTCTGAGCTGGTAGCCGGGAAAATATTTTTCCAGCATGGGCGGCAGATGATCCGGAACGGCATACAGGGCGTAGGCTTTCAGAATATTGAGATAATCAGCCCTGACATGGTGCCGGGCAGGTAATGGCGTAGAAAAGGAAAAACAGGTATTCTTTTCTTCGGGAAGATATAGTTTATCTGGTATCAAAACCAACTCCTGTGCATAATATGAAACACGTATCTGCTCGAAAGTTTTGTTCAGCAGGGGGATATGTTGCTTTTCCTGACATAACTGCTCATAGACAGGGGCCTGGTCTGAAGCCTGAAGTGGCTGATAACCTGCCATGGCCAGATACTTAAATGCATCTTTGTCCATAACCGCAAAAACAAATCCATCGGGCATGAGCTCGATGGATAAGTTTTTTTTGATATCCGGCGCGGAAACAGAAGCATCGTCGACAATACGTAGGGTTTCCCGAAGCTGGCCGGTCATCATATACTTGAAAACATTAAATTACTCCCAGTTTCCGTCCAGTATGGCTTCCTGCATGGAACCAACTTTCAGTCCTTCTCCACGTGTGTAATAAACACGCCAGTTATCGATGTCAGACATGTAAACATGAGGCTCAACCGATGCTTCAAAAACCGGCAGCTCTACAAGTCCTCTTTCGATGGTACCGGCATCCATCTGAAACCGTTCGCCATCACTAAACGGCACATAAGGCAAAGTGTCGATTGGATACCTGGCATGCTGCAACAGGCTGTCTCTGGCTGCCTGCCAAATGGTATCCCTTTGAACGATTCCCATATTAACGGCTTCCTGCTCTGATAGTGTATCAGGCACAGATCCGATAGCCCTTACTAAGGCAAGGGAGTCCTGTTTGTAAAAATGTACCAGCGAATCCAGGTCTGCAGTGAAACGCTGATACCTTGAACGGTGTGCACGCTGAACTTCCCGAATATCTTTTAATCGTTGAATAATGGTTGACTCGCGTTTTTCAACTTCCTGGCGAAAACGGACTGGCTCCATGATACTATCATATACCAGGTAGCCCAATACAACAATTACAATGACCAACACAATTTGAATAGCTGTTTTCATACGATTAAGCTTGAAGATTAATGATTATGCAAAAGTAAATAAATAATAAGACAATAACGCATTTGCCAAAGGAATTAATAGAACCGAAAAAACGGAAACCACCCATTTCCCGTGTCAAATTAAAGCTACAAATATTCAAATTTTTTTAAAAAATAACCAAAAAAATAATCAATTAAATCTGTTTAACAGTGAAAAGGTATATATACCCTTTTACTATTGACCAAAACAAAAGTAACTCTATTCCAAATTGATTCGTATTTTTGAGAAAAAAAGATGACTGAATCCACACTAAAACGTCTGACTGCAGATCTCCTTACTGCATGCGAAGTATCCCGCGAAGCCAGCATTACAACCGCAGATGTTCTGATTGCAGCCGAACTACGGGATATCCCTTCTCATGGATTGTTACGCCTTTCGGATTATATCCGTATGTTGCGTACCGGAAGGATTAACCCGCAGGCTGTTCCGCAAATCATACATCAGAGTCCTTCAACGGTCACGCTGGACGGAGACAATGGAATTGGGCCGGGGGTAGCTGCCCGGGCCATGGATCTGGCCATTGAAAAAGCCGAAAAAGCCGGTACTGGATGGGTAGCTGTACAAAACAGCAATCATTTTGGTATTGCCGGTTATTATGCCATGCGGGCATTAACCAAAAACATGATCGGGCTCTGCATGACCAATGCCAATCCGCTGGTAGCGCCTACCTTTTCCGCAGAAGGATTATTGGGTACCAATCCATTTGCAATGGCAGTACCGGCAGGCAAAGAACCTCCCCTGGTTGCAGACTTTGCATCTGCAGCTATTGCCAGGGGAAAAGCAGACCTGTTGCACAAGAAGGGGCTCCACATAGAGCCGGGTTTTGTGCAGGATCATGAAGGTATTTCCAGCACTGATCCGGGAATACTTACCAGGGGAGGCACCATTTTACCGCTGGGAAGCAGCAGGCAGTATGGCAGCCACAAAGGCTACTGTCTGGCCTCTATCGTAGATATCCTTTCCGCCGTTTTACCAGGGGCAAACTTTGGACCCTTTGTGCCGCCATCCGTAAGCTGGTTGCCGACCAAAGATGATCAGCCCGGGAAAGGCACAGGCCATTTTTTCGGCGCCATCCGAATTGATGCATTCAGACCGGCAAAAGACTTTAAAGAAAATATGGATCACTGGATAAGGGTTTTCCGTGAGGCCAGGCCGGCAAAAGGACAGGAAAAAGTACTTATTCCAGGCGATCCGGAACGAATGGCGGAAGAAAAAAACCGCAAAAACGGAATTTCTATTCAGGATAAGGTAAAAGAGCAGATCCGCGAGCTCTGTAATGAATTACATGTCAACAATCCCTTAGAAAGCTGACCGAAGCCTGTTGTTTAATCAAACATCCTGTCAAGATGGTGTGAACGGCGTCGTATTTTCAGGTCCTGCAGAACGCTTGATTTTACCCTGATAGTCAGGTTATAGCTTTTACGAAACCCCATCGGTATCCAGTTAAATGTCATTTCCCAGCAGTGCAGATCGCGATACACATCGATTGAGGTATAGGTAAGCTCGTTATGTTCGAAATCGTAACCTGTACGAAAACCAATGCGCCAGTTGGGTGTAAGGGAAATGTCGCCGCGGAGAGACAGGTTTTGTATGAAATCGCGATCCATGGTATTCTCCTGATGCCTATACCTGGCGTTGTAGTTAAATGAATACGAGATTGTCATATTCCAGGGCACACTATAGTCCACCCCATCAGCAGGGATTATATCTGCCATCCGCTCCCCCGAATCTTCTTCGCCGGGCATGTCAGCATCAGGTCCCTGGTCATGTGTCGACTGCCCGTTCATTCCTTGTCGCGGACCACCATTGCCATTGCCATTGCCCTGCCCATTTCTGTCACCCGACTGCAAACGATAGTTGAAGTTGAGCGACCAACTGGTATTATTGAGTCTTAACAATTGTTTGTCGGTGTTCCAGACAAAATCATCCACATATTGCCCATCTTCATTTCGTGCATAGGGTGTCCAGCTACTGGAATAAGAGATATCAATATCATCGAATAATCTGGTACGTCCGCTAAGTCTTATGTCCGAAAAGTTCAGCGAATCACGGGCGAGGTCATAACCACCGGAAACCCTTAAATTGTCAATAAGGGTAATTTTACGGGGTTCTCCATCAGGATCACGAAAGCTGCGCACCTTCATCTCAAAATTATTGGTCAGTGAAAAGTTAATGTTCCCGGAACGTCCTGCCGGTGGCCCACCAAAAAGGCTCTGTTCAAAAATGGAGTACTGAACCTGTTGATTCTGCTGGGGATCGTAATATTCCTTATAATACCCCCAAAACGGGTCAGCAAAATCAGGTCTGAAACTGATCCCCACACTGGGTGTTAAGACATGGCGGATCGCCGATACGGGCCCCGACTGAAATTGCATCATTCCATACAACCGGGTGCTCACGCTCGAAGAAAGACGGAATTCACGTGCTGATTCGAAACCAAAAACCGTATCAGTTACTGCCGTGCCAGAGGCAGGGTTTTGCACGTCATCATCCGTGTGATCTTCTTCCCATGATTTGCGGATCGTCTGGTAATACCATTTCTCACTGTAATTAATACTGGTACTGAAGTTAAAGTGATTCAACAGACGTCCTGAGTAGGAAACAGGTATCTCATGCCTTACGCCACTGCGGAACTGAGTAAGCGCATTGGAAGTAAGCAATAGAGAGTCGGGCAAATTCAGCTCATTACGTCCCGACATGTTGTAGCTGACATTGATATCATCATACCACCTGTCATGACCAGATTGACGATCACTGCGAAAAGGGTAAAATCGATTTACACTGAAGGAGATATCCGGCAGGCTTAAGTTAACCATAGCGGTATTGGTATTCTGGCTGTGTCTGAGGTTGGCGGAAAAATTATAGGTATTGGCCCAGCTTCGCGAATATGATATGTTGGATGAAAACGTATTGGCCAGATAATCTTCATCAGAAACCGGATTAAAGCGGCTCGCCTGCCGGGTACCGGCATTCACATTGGCACGGAAATTCCTGGTGGGATGTGCCTCTGGTGCCTGGTTGTGGGTCCATTGAATCCGAAAATCTTTACTGCGCTCATACCCCGGAAGATTGGGCTCCCCCATCACATTGTCCGCATAGGAAAGGTTTATGCTTCCGTTGTATCGATACCTTTTCCGATAGTCGGATCCGAGCCGGAGCGCCCAGCTACCCCGTGAGTAGATATCCCCCCGGATGGAAAGATCTATGTAATCGCTTATCCCCCAGTAAAATCCACCGTTTTCCAGATAGAAACCACGGTTATTGCTTTCGCCATAAGAGGGAATCAGTATACCCGAGGACTGACCCCGGCGGTTCGGGAAAAACCCAAACGGTACAAACAATGGCGTGGGGACATCCTGTATGACCAGGTAGGCAAAGCTTGAGACGATCTTATCATCCGGGATGATCTTGGCCCGCCGGAATTCAATATGGAAATGGGGGTCGGGGTCATCACAGGTAGTATATTTACCTTCGGCAACATGAACTTCCCTGGAAGGCTGTATCTTCACCACATCGCCATGCACATAGCCATCAGCTTCTTCGGTAACAACACCGATAGTGCGACCCCGCTCGGTATTAAAATTATAGCGTAGCTCATCAGATTGAAAGCTTTGATTCCCTTCCGAAAATACAGGCCGACCCTGAATAACTCCTGCGCTGTCGGGCAGGCCCGTGGCACGAAGTTCATTGTTGTTGAAGTCAATCTCAATATAATCAGCTTGCAGGTGCATCTCCTCGTATTGCAAATCTGCATTACCATAAATATATACGCGCCGATTGCGAATATCATGGTATATGGTATCTTCAGCTGAGTACTCAACCTTTGCATCCAACATCTCAGTAGTTTCCCGGATCCTCTCTTCGTCATCGCCATTAATGGTGTCATTGTCAGCAATTTCCTCATCCTCCAAAACAACTTCCTCCTGATTCTGTAAATCAGGAATTTGAGCCTTTAAACCCGTTGATACAGATATGAAGACAAATGCCAGTAAAAAAAACTTGAAAACGGAGTTTGTACACAAAGTGATTAAATATTATTTTTGTATGAAAACCGTTCCGGCTTATCTGTACTGTTATACAGATATGGTAAAGCAATGGCAAAACTAATTAAAAATAGCATACCATAAGTGAAACGCATTCCCCAATTTTTTGGTATCCTCCTTCTAATCCTCTTATTACCGGCCTATCTGGGAGCAAACAGCAGCGGGTCTGTCACCACAGTTGTGATAGATCCCGGGCACGGCGGACGCGACCCAGGAGCTATTGGCACGAACACACAAGAAAAACATCTTACTCTCGCCATTGGATTAAAACTTGGAGAATATATTAATGAATACCTTGAAGATGTTGAGGTGATCTATACCCGCGAAAGCGATGTGTTTGTACCCCTTCATGAACGTGCCCGGATAGCCAATGATAATGATGCAGACTTGTTTATTTCCCTGCATTGCAACAGCAGTAGATCAAGGTCAGCCAGAGGCACAGAAACCTTCGTGATGGGCCTCCACCGCAGCCAGGCAAATCTCGAAGTAGCCCGCCGTGAAAATAAAGCCATTTTATATGAGGATGATTACCTGGAGACTTATGACGGTTTCGACCCACACTCACCGGAAGCGAATATTATTTTTGCGCTTTATCAGAATGCTTACCTGGATCAAAGTCTGAATATAGCCTCAATGGTCCAGACAGAATTCAAGGAAAGGGCACGCAGAAACAGCAGAGGCGTTAAACAGGCCGGATTTCTGGTCCTGTACGAAGTAACCATGCCCGGCGTCCTTGTTGAAGCAGGCTTCTTAAGCAACCCGAATGAAGAACGATACCTGATGTCTGAAAGCGGGCAGGCCTATATTGCCTCAGCCATTTTCAGGGCTTTTCGTGACTATAAAAAAGAACAGGATACGTTGGCAGCATCCAGAAAACAGTATACAGCAAGCCTTAATCAGGACAAAGAGGCAGAACCGGCAGCATATAACGAAGATAAAAAAAGCGCTGAAAAGCCGGTAAATGAAAGCGCTGACTATCAAACAAGCGATAACCAGGGCAACAACAGTGCAGGCAACATCTCATTCAGGGTACAATTTGCCGTTACTTCTGAAAAAAAACCGGTGGACGACCCGGCTTTCAGCCCATTGAAGGATGTTGCACTTTATCAGGAAGATGGTCTGTATAAATATACCGTCGGGGATGAACAGTCTCTCGAAGATGCAGCAGAAATACAACAAAGGGTTCAGGAAGCAGGCTTTAAAGATGCATTTGTGGTTGCTTTTTGGAATGGGGAAAGAATCAGCGCAAGCGAAGCCTTACAAATACTTAATGAATAAATCAACAACCAATTATCACAAGGGTATTGCATTTATTATCAGGGTTTTTCATTTACTATAAGGCTATTGCATATATTATCAAGCCATTACATAATTTTCTGGCTGAATGAATCATAAAATACGCTATTGAATTGAATTCCGTTGTGTTGCTTTTTACTTAAACCTTGAGTGACTGTCCCGGCTGGTCGGGACAGATTTACTAAGTTTATGAATAATTCAGGTTAGAGAAGTTATTTACAAAAAATCAGATCCAATGCGCTACATTATATCCCTGTCATTGCTGCTTGTAATGGTTTTGGCCAACCCTGAAGCAACTGCCGGGACCGGAAATAACCCTTTGGCCGAAGCTTTTCACCATTTCAGCAGCAAGGAGGCTCTGCAAAATGCCAATTGGACCTTTTATGTCAAAGATGTCACTGACGGGAAAACCCTTCTGGCATATGAACCTGACAAACCAGTTGTTCCGGCGTCGGCCCAGAAGCTGATTACCACCGCTTCTGCCCTGATGATGCTGGGCCATAATCATCAATATGAAACCCTTTTACAGCATGACGGATATGTTGACGACCAGGGTGACCTGCACGGGAATCTTTACATACGCGGAAGTGGTGATCCAACCCTTGGCGCATCCATGATGGATGACAGCCTGTCGCTCAATCATATTTTTAGTTATTGGCATGATGCCCTTACAGAAGCCGGCATCAAAACCATCCACGGGCATGTCGTAGCGGATGCTTCGGTTTTCGATGATGAGATGGTACCCCGTCGATGGATCTGGGAACATATCGGTAACTACTTCGGGGCCGGTGCCAGCGGACTAACGGTTCATGAAAATGCATACACGGTATTCTTCCATGCGGGGAATAATGCCGGCGAAGAAGCCACTGTGACGGCTACGGAACCGGAAATACCGGGTATGACCTTCCTGAATGAGGTTACAACGGGACCTCCCGGCTCCGGGGATCAGGTGTACATTTTTGGTGCACCCTATCAGCAACAGCGACAGCTTACCGGAACCGTACCGGAGGGAGCCGAAGGTTTTGAAGTCCGGGGCTCCATGGCAGATCCGCCACAATTTTTGGCTGACAGCCTGAAAGCTTTTCTCGAAAATGGGGGTATCACAGTCTCCGGACAAAGTATAACGAACCGCTCGGCAACCCAAAATGAGATCCCGCTGAACGAAAACCGTACAACGTTGCATGTCTGGCATTCACCCTTTATGTTTGATCTCCTTTATCGCACCAACATCAACAGTGTTAACACCTATGCGGAAAACCTGCTCAAAACAATCGGCTTCCGGGAAAATGATAAAGGTACGGTGCAAACCGGCCTTTCGGCCATAAGCAGATTCTGGGAGCCATACGGTATCGCCGGTGAAAGCTGGCGCCTGTACGATGGCAGCGGGCTATCCCCTTCCAACAGGGTAACTTCCTCTCAATTAATTACCATCATGGAAGCAACAGCAAACCACCGGTCATTCCCTGTATTACAAAACAGCTTACCCATGGCCGGCTACAGTGGTTCGCTCTCAAACCACCTCCGCGGTACCAGCTCAGAAGGTGTCCTGAGGGCCAAAAGTGGCTATCTTAATAATGTCAGGTCATATGCCGGCTATACAACCATGGAGAATGGGAACCTGGCCGCCTTTGTTATTATCGTGAATGATTATAAGGGAGCTCCTTCAGTCATGCGCAACAGTATACTCCACCTGCTTGACAGCATCACCCGGCACAACGGCCAGGCCCTGCATTAGCCCGGGTTATTAAACATATTCCAGTAAAAATCATATAAAAACCATGACAGATTTCAAAGAATATTATAATTTAGCGGATATAGCTATTTTATAAATTTTAAAATCTGTTATTATGCAAAACATAGATTGGGGAAATCTCCCTTTCGGATATTATCCGACCGATTACAATGTACGCTGTTATTATCGCAATGGAGAATGGGGCGAAATTGAAACCTCCTCATCACCGCTCATCAATATTCATATGGCTTCCACCTGCCTGCATTACGGACAGGAAGCTTTTGAAGGGATGAAAGCCTATCGTGGAAAAGACAACAGGATCAGGCTGTTTCGCTGGGAAGAAAATGCCAGGCGCATGCAACGTTCAGCTGATGGCATTTTAATGGCAAAAGTGCCGGAGGAACGTTTTCATGAGATGGTTACCAGGGCAGTGAAGCTCAATGAAAACTATGTGCCGCCTTATGGCCATGGAGCCGCCCTGTATATTCGTCCGCTCCTCATTGGAACAGGAGTGGAAATTGGTGTAAAGCCGGCAAAAGAATATCTTTTCATGGTATTTGTCGGTCCGGTAGGGCCTTACTTTAAAGAAGGGTTTAACCCGGTGACCATGCAGATTGTTCGCGACTATGACCGTGCTGCGCCACAGGGTACCGGACATATTAAGGTGGGGGGCAACTATGCCGGCAGCCTGAGGGCTTCAGAAAGAGCCAAAGCCGAAGGATATGCGTCGGTTCTTTTTCTTGAAGCAAAAGAGAAAAAATTTATTGATGAAGCAGGTCCGGCCAACTTTTTCGGTGTCAAGGACAACACCTACATTACTCCCAAATCGGACTCCATCCTGCCTTCCATAACCAACATGAGCCTGATGCAGATAGCGAAAGACATGGGCATGAAGGTAGAGCAACGCGAAGTACCCGTTGAAGAGCTGGAAACTTTTGAAGAAGCAGGTGCCTGTGGTACAGCTGCCATCATAGCACCAATTGGTAAAATTGTAGAAAGGGATACCGGCAAGACTTACACATTCTCTAAAGATGGTAAAGCGGGCCCTGTCTGTAAGAAGTTATTCAAGCAACTTCAGGATATTCAATACGGCGAAATCAAAGACCCCTACGGCTGGGTCAGCTTTGTTGAATAAAACGCATAGTTGAAAACAAGCCGCTAAACCCATCCTGGAAACAGTATTTATTATTTCATACCTACTGAAGCCAGGCTGGGTTTTTTAATGGTTCCGGTCATGGGATGAGCCATCAGGAAGCAGCATCAGTTTCAGTGTACAGATCAGATTCAGGGAACCGGCTATGCTTTCTTTTGATGACAAATAAGCCAAGAAACGTGAACAGCCCGTTCACCATAAGTATTTCAAATCCAAACTGATATCCCCACAACAGGTACTCGGAATAAAGGCTCAGCAAATAGCTCAGCATCGGTGACAACAATACAACAACCGGCACATAACGATCATGCAACTGCCATTTGGTATACAAACCCACAAAGTATAACCCCAGAAGCGGCCCATAGGTATATCCGGCTATGGTAAACAGCTTACTGATGAGGGCTTCATCATTGATAGCACTATATCCCAGAATGATCAGCAGCACCAGGATGGCAAAGGCGATATGGACACGGTAACGTATCTGTTGTATTTGTTTCTCCGTCACCCCCTGCTTACGACGCAGGCCAAGAAAATCGATACAGAAAACAGTCGTGAGTGCCGTCAGGGTACCGTCGGCACTGGAATAAGCTGCGGATATCAGTCCGAAGAAAAAGGTCATACCGGCTGCCACACCCAGATAATTTAGCGCAATGGTGGGAAAGAGTTCGTCAGAAGTTTGCCCTGCTCCCAGGGTAATACCTGTTTCACCGGCGTATATCCACAACAGGGAACCCAGAAAGAGGAACAACAGGTTGATGGGTATCAGGATGGCCCCGAACGTAATTACATTCTTTTGCGCATCAGGAAGGCTGCGACAACTCAGGTTTTTTTGCATCATATCCTGATCAAGCCCGGTCATCACGATGGTAATAAATATCCCGGAGAAAAACTGCTTGATAAAAAAGCGGGGATCCGTGTAATCCAACACAAACAGGTCGGTGTAACCTCGTCCTCCGGCTTCTGACAGCAGATCACCAAATCCCATATCGAGCTGCCTGGAGATCAGGATTGCACTGATGATCACCGCGCCCACCATAAAGGTTGTCTGCAGGGTGTCGGTCCAGACAATGGTCTTGATACCACCCTTGAATGTATACAATAATATCAGTGTCATAAACAGCGTAACGGTAGCTGCCATGGGAATACCCCAGCTGTCAAACACGAAACGCTGTAAAACAAGCACCACCAGAAACATCCGGAACGAAGCCCCTACCAGCCGGGATATAATGAAGAAAAAAGAACCCGCTTTATAGGATGCCAGGCCGAAACGTTTCATCAGATACGTATAGATGGACGTAAGGTTCATTTTATAGTAGATCGGCAGCAAAATTTTGGCAATAACCGCATAACCGGCTACATAGCCCAGCACCAGAACCATATACGAAAAATTTTCGTCCTGTACCAATCCGGGAACCGACATAAAGGTGACTCCTGACAGGGTGGCTCCAATCATCCCATAGGCCACCACATACCAGGGAGAATTACGATTACCAAGGAAATAAGCCTCATTGTTAACCTTGCGCCTTACGGTAAGGCGGGAAATCAAAAAGATCAATGAAGTGTAAATAAGAAATGAGATCAGGATCAGTTGTGGCGTCATCGCATATGTAGTATGATTAAGCGTGCCGCAAAAATAGCCAAGATTTTCTCACCACACCACCCATTTATTATTAACTTTGACACTTAATCAACGACTAAGCAGATTGTTTTGGAAAATTTCTCATCTAAATTCCTACAGAATGCCGTTGAAGCATTTTCGCGACTTCCCGGCATCGGAAATAAAACCGCTTTGCGACTGGTGTTACACATGTTGAAACAAGACCAGGAGAGCGTGCGGCAATTTACCGATGCCCTCCTTCAACTGCATGAGAAGGTAGAATATTGCCGGGAGTGTCATAATATTTCTGATAATCCTGTTTGTGACATCTGCAGCTCTCCCCGGCGCGATGCATCACTGATTTGTGTGGTAGAGGACATTCGTGATGTTATTGCCATTGAAAATACCGGGCAATACCATGGAAAATACCATGTGCTCGGTGGCATTATTTCTCCTATGGAAGGAATCGGTCCGGGCGACCTGACCATCGATGCCCTGGAAGAACGCATCCGCGACAACGATGATATAAAAGAGGTGATCCTTGCACTACGCACCACCATGGAAGGTGACACCACCAATTTTTATCTTTATAAAAAGCTGAAACCACTCAATGTGGACCTCTCCATCATAGCCCGAGGCATTGCCATCGGCGACGAGCTGACGTATGCTGATGAAATCACCCTTGGCCGCTCAATCCTTCAACGTACAGCTTACGAAGCTTCATCAATCAAATAAGGCATATGCTGTTGTCTGTCGTCATCGTCAACTACAATGTCAAGTACTTCCTGGAACAGTGTCTTTACGCTGTGTTCAAGTCAGGGGCAGATCTCAGCATGGAGGTATTTGTTGTGGACAACCACTCTGTTGACGGCTCAGTGGAGATGGTAAGGGAAAAATTTCCGCAGGTACATCTGATCGCCAACAAAGAAAACAATGGTTTCAGCCGGGCCAACAACCAGGCTATCAGAAAATCCAATGGTCGATATGTGCTGTTGCTCAACCCGGACACCGTTGTTGAGGATGACACCCTGCCCAAAGTTGTCAGTTTCATGGAAGAGCACCCGGATGCAGGCGGCCTGGGTGTGAAAATGCTTGACGGTCAGGGACGCTTTCTGCCAGAGTCGAAAAGGGGCTTACCCACTCCCGGCGTGGCTTTTTCAAAGATATTCGGGCTCTCAGCCCTTTTCCCGCGATCCAGAACATTCGCGAAATACCATCTTGGATACCTCGACAAAGATAAAACCCACGAAGTCGAAGTGCTGTCAGGTGCGTTTATGCTTCTCCGAAAAGAAGCCCTGGAGAAAACAGGGCTTCTTGACGAAGACTTCTTCATGTATGGCGAAGACATAGATCTTTCCCACAGGATTATGAAGGCCGGCTATAAGAATTATTACTATCCCGGTACCCGCATCATCCATTATAAAGGAGAAAGCACAAAAAAAAGCAGCGTGAATTATGTCATGGTGTTTTACAATGCAATGGTCATTTTCGCCCGGAAACATTTTTCACAGAAAAACGCCAGGGTATTCTCCCTGCTTATCAATGCAGCCATCTATTTCCGGGCACTGCTCGCCATCCTGTCCCGTTTTTTAAAACAGATCATATGGCCTTTAATGGATGCTGCACTGATATTCGGGGGGTTCTACTTCCTTAAAGATTACTGGGGGCATCATGTGTTTGCCGCCGAATCGACTTACTACCCGCCTATCTTTATGCTGGTCATGGTACCTGCCTACATAATTATATGGCTATCTGCAGTTTATTTAAGCGGAGGCTATGACAAACCGGTCAGCCTGTTTCGTATCGTACGGGGTATCGGCCTGGGAACCATTGCGATCCTTGTTATTTATGCTCTTTTACCCATTCACCTCCGGTTTTCCAGGGCGCTCATATTGCTGGGAAGCTTATGGGCACTATTCTCAATGATACTCACCCGTACCATTCATTCGCTTGTCGTAAACAAAACAATACACGTGAGTCGCTCAGCCAATAAGCGTGTCCTGATCGCCGGCGACGGAAAAGAGGCTGAACGTATCCTTTATATGCTACGCCAGGGAGGGAACACTGCCTTTATTGGCCTGGTATCCCTGCAAACAAATGGTCCGGAAAAGGAAGGATATCTTGGCAGTATTGATCAGATACAGGAGATCATCGACATCTATCAAATCAATGAAGTGATCTTCTGTGCAGGCAACATGGCATCGCAGACCATTATCGATCATATGTATAAATTGCAGGACAAGCAGGTGGCTTTCAAGATCGCTCCGCCCGAAAGTCTATACATCATTGGCAGCAACAGCATTGAGCCTTTTGGTGATCTGTTCACCATCGATGTGAATGCGATCAACCTGCCTGCCAACAAACGACATAAGCGGTTACTTGATCTGCTTTTGGCCATCATCTTTCTGGTTACCGCTCCCCTGCACCTGATTTTCCAAAAAAACAGATGGGGCTTTATTAAAAACCTGCTTCTGGTCCTGATCAACAAACGTTCCTGGGTCGGCTATCACCCAAACGCAGGTACTGACAAGCTGCCCAGGCTGAAAAAAGCCATTCTTTATCCCGGCGACGCCGTGCAAAACCAAACATTACAGCCTGACACCCTGACCAACCTCAATAACCTTTACGCCAAAGATTATAAGCCTGAAAATGACCTTCGCATTTGTATGAAGGGATACAAACACCTGGGCAGGCAAAACCCGCAGCGGTAATTTTGTTTGTATAATAACGGTAGTGATCAAACCTTTTCGTATATTGTGTGTTCCAAAATATAGAAGTCTAGAAGTTAATATTTGACATTCTGAAAAAGCAATAACATATGGCACGGTTTGAATTAAAAATGCCCAAGCTGGGTGAAAGCATCACGGAAGCAACCATCACAAAATGGTTAAAAAATGTTGGCGACACGATTGAGCTGGACGACCCTATCCTGGAGCTATCCACCGATAAGGTAGATTCAGAGATCCCCAGTCCGGTGGAAGGGGTTCTGAAGGAACAATTGTTCAATGAGGGTGACACGGCCGAGGTAGATACCGTGATTGCGATTATTGAAGTGGAGGATGAAGAAGGAGACGCCGGCGATGATGCTGACACATCTTCATCGGATGATAAAGACAAAGCCGGTCAGGCTCCGGAAGCAAAAGAAGATAGTGACCAGTCTCAACCTGATGCTAGTGACCAGTCTCAACCTGATGCTAGTGACCAGTCTCAACCTGATGCTGAAGCAGCGGCTAAAACAGCTGAAACAACAAGTGAAACCACCGGTTCGACCCCTGCGGGCAAAAAAGGGGAAAGCGGCCGTTTCTACTCTCCGCTGGTCCGCAGCATTGCCATGGAAGAAAATATCCCGATGGAAGAGCTGGAAACCATTCCCGGAACAGGTAAGAACAATCGTCTGACCAAGGATGACCTGCTGGCCTATTTGAAAAAACGCAAGGAACAGCCAGCCGCAGAACCTTCTGCCAAAAAAGAAAAAAGTGCTGCTCCAAAAGCCGAACAGGCTACTCCGAAGTCAGAAACAAAACAAGTACAAAAACCGGACATATATGTCGGCGAACAGGATGAGGTTGTCGAAATGGATCGCATGCGCAAGCTGATTGCCGATCATATGGTAATGTCTGAGGATACCTCCGTACACATCACCCTGTTCAGGGAGGTTGACATGACCAATGTAGTGCAGTGGCGCAACAAAAATAAGAAGATCGTCCAGGAAAGGGAGCAGGAAAAACTGACGTTCACGCCGGTGTTTATTGATGCTGTTGCCAAAGCCCTGCGCGATTATCCGATGGTTAATGTATCATTAGACGGATACAAGATCATCAAGCGCAAAAACATCAATGTGGGGATGGCCACTGCCCTCTCCGATGGCAACCTGATTGTGCCGGTGATCAAAAATGCCGACCATAAAAGCTTGTTGGGCATTATGAAAGAGGTCAATGACCTGGCAACAAGAGCCAGAAACAGCAAGCTGAAGCCAGAGGAGATTCAGGGTGGTACTTTCTCGGTAACCAATTTCGGAACCTTTGGCGCCACCATGGGCACCCCGATTATTAATCAACCGCAGGTTGCCATTCTTGGTGTCGGCCTGATCCAGAAAAAGCCCGTAGTCATTGAAGGGCCTGATGGGGACAGCATTGGTATAAGGCCACGTATGGATCTTTCGCTGGCATGTGACCACCGTATTGTAGATGGTGCACTTGGAGGCATGTTCTTGCAGAAGGTTGCAGAGTACCTTGAAAACTTTGATGTCAACCAGAAAATCTAAAAGAAGGTGTCATCCCTGCTACCGCTTGACCAATGCTTTCGGACAGTCCGGCTAAAATCCACTATGGCGGGTAAATAAAGTCGAATAAAAAGGGATTTATTGTATCTTCGCAGAAATACATTCTGACATTACGACAATAACTTTCTTATGGAACTGAACCTTACCCGCCCCCTGGCCTTTTTTGACCTTGAAACCACAGGCACCAATGTGGTAAAAGACCGCATTGTGGAAATCAGCATCTATAAAATCCTGCCGGGCGGTCACAACGAATCGCTAACACGCCTGGTTAATCCAACCATTCCTATACCTGAGGAGGCCAGTGACATTCACGGGATCACTGATAATGATGTCGCAGATGCACCGACGTTTGAACAGTTGGCGCCCACGCTCGACAAGTTTATGCACAACTGTGACCTGGCCGGATACAACTCCAACAAGTTTGATGTGCCAATGCTCATCGAAGAGTTTTTGCGCTGCGGGATACAGTTTGACATCAAGAAACGCAGACTGATCGATGTGCAGAACATTTTCCATAAGATGGAGCCCAGGAATCTCCGCGCGGCTTATAAATTCTACTGTGGGAAGGATCTGACAGACGCCCATGCCGCAGAAGCAGATACCAAAGCAACCTATGAAATCCTGCTTGCCCAGATACAGCGTTACGAAGGCATGAATTACGAAGATCGTGACGGACGTGTCACACAGCCCATCAAGAACGATGTGCAAGCATTGTATGAATTTTCTTATAACCACAGGAATGCCGATCTGGTCGGGCATATCGGCTATAACAAAGAGGGCAAAGAGATTTTTAACTTCGGTAAGTATAAAGGCAGGACAGTAGAAGACGTCTTTAAAAAAGAACCACAATATTTTGACTGGATGATGAAAGCAGATTTTCCCCTATCCACCAAAAACATCATTCAATCAATCATCCTTCGGGGGTATGATAAAGGGAATTCCATTATCAAAGACCTGTAGGTATTTATGAAAATTATATGTATCGGCCGGAATTATCATGACCATGCAGCTGAAATGGGTGAAGAGGTCCATCGCATGCCGTTGATGTTCATGAAACCGGAAACAGCCCTTATCAAGGCAAGGCTGCCCTTTTTCTACCCCGACTTTTCCAATGATATCCATTACGAGGCGGAGCTGGTGCTCAGGATCTGCAAGCTCGGAAAACATATCCAAACACGCTTTGCACATACTTACTACCAGGAGGTAGCGGTAGGTTTGGATTTCACAGCCAGGGATTTGCAGCAGCAATGTAAAGAGGCCGGACATCCCTGGGAAATTGCCAAATCATTCGACGGATCGGCTGCCGTGAGCAGTTTTGTGCCCCTGGATAGCCTTACAAACCGGGAAAATATTGCCTTTTCATTACAAAAGAATGGCGAAGTGGTTCAGAAAGCCCACTCCGGGATGATGATACACCACTTTGATGAGCTGATTTCCCTTGTATCTCAATTTTTTACCCTCAAGATGGGCGACTACATTTTTACCGGTACGCCAGCGGGCGTAGGACCTGTAAAGACCGGCGACAAACTGGAAGCTTTCCTGGAAGAGAAAAAAATGCTACAGGTGTTCATCAAATAATTGCCCTGTTTGCTAAAACAAATCACTATTTTTGCCTCGTTTTCACGCTCACCTGTAAAATTGGTTTATGCGTTATGTCGACTACATTGAAGATCATCCTTAAATCCGGAAAAGATGATGCTGTCAGGCGTTTTCACCCATGGATATTTAGCGGTGCCATCAAAAAGATGGAAGGAGCCGCCAGAAACGGTGGTTATGCTGAGGTCTTTTCCAACAAAGACGAGTATCTGGGTTGCGGGATCTACCAGGATGCCACCATTGCCGTTAGATTACTGGCTTTTACCCCTGAGCGGCCGGAATCTTTTGGGCCGGAATTTTGGTATGACAAGCTGAAGAATGCCTGGCAACTCCGGGCCCAGTCGGGATTGACCGGCAACAGCAGCACCAATGTTTACCGTCTGACACATGGCGAGGGAGATCACGTACCTGGCCTTATTATCGACCATTACGACGGTCTCCTTGTCATACAGATCCATGCTACCGGCCTGTACAATTATATCACGCATATTGCTGATGCCCTGAAAAGCCTTTACGGCAGCCACCTTAAAGGCATTTACGATAAAAGCCGTGAAACCCTTCCTGACCTTTTCTGGAACCAGCTTCCTCAGGAAGCTGGTTTCTCCAACGAACATGTTTCAGAAATAGAAGTGCTGGAGAACAATCACCGTTTCCTTGTTGATATTAAGAAAGGTCAGAAAACCGGTTTTTTTATTGACCAGCGTGATAACAGACAGCTCCTCACCCACTATTGTCAGGGGAAAAAAGTGCTGAACACCTTCTCCTACAGTGGCGGATTTTCGGTATATGCCCTACGGGCAGGCGCTTCCGAAGTGCATTCACTCGATAGCTCTGCCAGGGCCATTGAGCTCCTCGAACAAAACCTGACCCGCAATTTTAATGATGTTAATCACCATAGCATTACGGACGACGCTTTGAAATACCTGCGTCAGACTGATGAAAATTATGATGTGATTGTACTTGATCCACCGGCATACGCCAAGCATCAGCACGTCAAGCACAAAGCTGTTCAGGGATATAAACGGCTAAACCTGGAAGCCATGAAAAAGATTGCCATGGGTGGCATCCTGTTCACCTTTAGCTGTTCACAAGTAGTCGACACCAGACTGTTTTATGATACGATAACGGCTGCCGCCATACTGGCTGGTCGTAATGTAAGGGTATTGCACCGCCTTTCTCAGCCGGCTGACCATCCGGTGAATATCTTTCACCCTGAAGGACAATACCTGAAAGGTTTGGTATTGCGGGTGGATTAACGGTGAACGGTGAACGGTGAACGGTGAACGGTGAACAGTGAACGGTGAACGGTGAACGGTGAACGGTGAACAGTGAACGGTGAACAGTGAACGGTGAACGGTGAACGGTGAACGGTGAACGGTGAACAGTGAACAGTGAACAGTGAACAGTGAACGGTGAACGGTAAAGGTAGCTGGAAGCTCGAAGCTGGAAGCTGGAAGGAAGAAGAAAATAGCTGGAAGGAAGAAAGGTCGGAAGGTCGAAATGTGGAGAAG
>JAWLDT010000011.1:31772-54878 GCA_041686485.1 Bacteroidales bacterium
GTGAACGGTAAAGGTAGCTGGAAGCTCGAAGCTGGAAGCTGGAAGGAAGAAGAAAATAGCTGGAAGGAAGAAAGGTCGGAAGGTCGAAATGTGGAGAAGTCTCACATTTAGACTTTTAGACGTTTTGTCTTTTAGACATTTCGACTTTTCGTCCTTTTTCCAAAATTACAAACAGATGAAAGCGGGGAGCGTTTTCATGCAGGCAGACAATACATACAAAAGCATCTGGCGGGTTTCATATCCCATTATCATCGGGCTGATGGCCCAAAACATCATGGTTGCCATCGACACGGCCTTCCTTGGCAGGCTCGGGGAGATCACCCTGGGTGCATCAGCCATTGGCAGCCTCTTCTACCTTTGTCTCGTGATGCTGGGTACCGGGTTCTCAGTCGGGTTACAGATCGTTATTGGCAGACGTAACGGCGAAGGAAGGTTTCAGCAGATCGGGATGGTTTTCGATCATGCCGTCTATTTTATGATTGCCCTGGCAGGCCTGTTGTTTGTATTTCTAAGCTTCCTGGCACCGGCATTTCTTGAATGGTTTCTGCAATCAGAAGGCGTACTGGCAGAAAGCCTGACTTACCTCAGCTACAGGCGTTTTGGCTTGTTCTTTGGATTCCTGGTGTTGACATTTAACGGTTTTTATATAGGCATCACCCGGACGCGGATGCTGATCGCCAGCACCAGTGTTATGGCGGCCATCAACATTGTCGTGGATTATGTCCTGATATTTGGTCATCTCGGAATGCCTGCCATGGGAATCGCCGGTGCAGCCATAGCGACCAATATAGCAGAATTGGCAACCTTTCTCTTTTTCCTCTTGTTATCTTTCAGAAACAACAACCTGCAATTTTTCCAGCTGCTTAGGTTTCACAGACCAAATTGGCTACGCTACCGACCCCTGCTGCAAGTAGCCGTACCGGTAATGTTTCAGTATTTCCTCTCATTTGCGGCCTGGTTTATTTTCTTCATGGTCATTGAACAGATCGGTGAAACGGCACTGGCCGCTTCCAACATCACAAGAAGTTTTTATATGCTGCTGATGATCCCTGTCTGGGGTCTCAGTTCGGCCACAAATACCCTTGTAAGCAATATTATCGGTCAGGGCCGAAGCCACGAAGTCATACCCCTGATCAAAAAAGTCTTGATGATCAGTCTTGGGCTTATGCTTGTCCTTATACAAATCAACATTTTTATCCCTTCACGGGTAGCCGCCTTGTTTACAGAAGAAGCACACCTTATAGAAGCGGCTTTACCGCTTCTGCGAGTGATTATACTGGCGCTGATTGCTTTTTCGACCGGCATGATCCTCTTCAGCGGCCTATCTGGTACAGGAAAAACCAATGTGGCATTATTCATAGAAATTATCTCCATAACCATTTACCTTACATCCGCGTTTGTGTTGGCTGTATACTTTGAAGCGTCCGCACCGGTAGTATGGTTTGTCGAAGTAATCTACTTTTCCATGCTTGGTCTGGGGTCGCTGGTGTACCTGAAATCGGGTAAATGGAAAGTCATATCGGTATAGGATGATGGCAGATAGGATAACATGTGCTGTATTTCAATACTCATAGACTTTTCACACATTATTATGTATATTTGCATGAGCTATCAATAATGTTTTGTTTTTCTGTTATTACCATGCGCGTCTCCTTCCTGTTTGTCTTGTTTCTTTTCCCTGTACTATTTTTTTGTATAGAAGGACACACAAATACCGGCTATCCCTTCGGGAGTCCGCTTCCGATGCCACAAAATCCGCCAGATTATTCCACCACCTGGACAGACTCCGTCTTTAACTCCCTGACTTTGGAGGAACGCATTGCGCAATTGTTGATGGTCCGTGTCGAAACAGACCGAAGCAGAGACTACTATGTGGACATAGTTCAGCAAGTCAGCGATTACAACCTGGGTGGGGTCGCATTTTTTCGTGGCGGGCCTAAAACCCAGCTCATGCTCACCAACCGGTTGCAAAGTCAGGTAAAAACCCCGCTACTGGTAGGCATGGATGCTGAATGGGGTCCTTCCATGCGCCTTGACAGTCTTATGTCATTCCCAAGGCAGAAGGCCCTGGGTGCTATCAGAAACGATCAGCTAATATACCAGATGGGACTGGAAATAGGACGTCAACTGCGTCGACTGGGCGTACATATAAACTTTGCTCCGGTTGTGGATGTAAATAACAACCCGGATAACCCGGTAATCAATTTCAGGGCCTTCGGTGAAACCCCTGACAATGTCGCCGGAAAAGGTCTGGCCTATATGCACGGGTTGCAGGATGCAGGGATCATTGCCTGTGCGAAACACTTCCCCGGCCATGGCGACACGAATGCCGACTCCCACCGCACCCTGCCCCGATTGAATCATTCTGTTGATAAGATAGAGAAAGTACATCTTTATCCATTCAAAAAGATGATCGATCAGGGCTTACATGCTGTTATGACGGCACACCTCGAGATTCCCTCGCTGGAACCTCAGGAGCAGCTGGCCGCCACCCTCTCTTACAACATTGTAACAGATCTTTTACAAAAAAAGATGGGTTTTCAGGGACTTGTTATAACAGATGCACTCAGCATGAACGGTGTAAGTGACTTTTTTGAACCCGGCGAACTGGAATTGCTGGCGCTGGCCGCCGGTAACGATATCTTGTTACTGCCCGAAGATGTGCCCAAAGCCATCAGCACCATTAAAAAAGCCGTACAGGACGGAACCATTCCCGAAAGCCGCGTCAACCAAGCCGTCAAAAAAGTACTTTATTACAAAGAAAAGGCCGGACTGGATGACTTCCGGTATATTCCGCCAGACAACCTGGTAGATGACATCAACAGCCCGCAAAGCAAAAAGCTGAACAAAACCCTTGTAGAATCCTCCCTTACACTGATGCAAAATACAGGTGACATGATTCCGGTCAGGGAGCTCAGGAACAAACGTATCGCAGCCCTGTCGATAGGCGACCACCCGGGCAACACATTTCACTCAAGGCTGGCTGATTACGCTCCCGTCTCTCAATATGGTATTGACAAACATCATACCACGCAACGAGCTTTTCAGGTGATCAGTGACCTGAAACCCTATGATATGATCATCATATCTGTACACGACAACAGCCTGTTCCCGACCAACGATTATGGCATTAACGGCAAAACCATTGGCTTAATCAATGCCATTGCCTCCCAGCAGGACGTAGTCGTAACGCTGTTTGCCAACCCCTATAGCCTGGCTTTTTTTGAAGACGATATTTTGAAAGCCAACTCCATACTGGTTGCTTACCAGGAGGGTGATCTATTTGAAGACGCTGCAGCCCAGGCAATTTTCGGAGGGATACAGACCAGCGGCAGCCTCCCTGTAACAGCCGGAAGCCACTTTCCTGTCAACACAGGGGTTATCAGTAAGAACCCGACCCGCATTCATCATGGAATGCCGGAAGAGGCAGGGATCCATTCAAGGATGTTCGATCAGGTTGACTCTATTGCCATAGATGGCATTCGTAAAGAGGCGTATCCGGGCTGTCAGATCGCGATTGTTAAAAACGGTTCTATGATCTATCATAAATCGTTTGGCTATCATACCTATGACAGCATCAACCCAGTCAGGTCATCAGACATCTATGATGTCGCATCTGTCACCAAGGTTGCCGCCACCACAGCAGCTGTCATGCATTTGCATGATGAGGGCATACTCGAACTTGACAAAGAGCTGGGGTTTTATCTGCCCTGGCTGGCCGACAGCGATAAAGCTGATATCACCCTGCGTGAGATAATGACACATCAGGGAAGGCTCACCCCCTGGATACCATTCTATCGTGCTACCCTCAATAAAGGCGATTATATGGCAGGGCTCTATTATACAGAACAATCTCCGGATTATCCGTTACAAGTAGCTAATGGTCTGTATATCAACAAACATTACAGAGATACCATACTTACTGCCATAGCCGAATCGGATTTGCTTTCTGAATCTGTTTACCAATATTCTGACCTGGGCTTTATCCTCCTGGCGGAAATTGTAGAGAAAATAACCGGTGAAAACCTCGATCAATTTGTTAATCATTTTTTGTATGAACCTTTGGGACTCCAAAATACAGCTTTCCTGCCCCTGAAAACATTTGCATCCGAACGTCTAATCCCCTCAGAAAATGACACCATATGGCGCCGACAGGTCATAAAAGGCCATGTACATGACCCGACAGCCGCCATGCTTGGAGGTGTAAGCGGTCATGCAGGTCTGTTTTCCAACGCTGCAGATCTGGCCGTCCTGATGCAGCTTTTTCTGAACGAGGGCCATTACGGAGGTGAGGAGTATTTCTTACCAAGAACAGTAAAAGCGTTTACCCACGTACAATATCAGGATAACGGCAACCGGCGAGGGCTGGGTTTTGACAAGCCCTCCCTGGAACCCGACAGTTTACGCAATACAGCCAGGAGTGCCTCTCCCATGAGCTTCGGGCACAGCGGCTTCACAGGTTCATACGTGTGGGCAGACCCCGCTGAAAACCTTGTATACGTCTTTTTATCAAACCGTACCTATCCGGATCAATCAAACAGAAAAATTATTGAAGAAAATATACGTACGGAGATTCTGCAAACCATCTATGAGGCTATTTATCATTCAAAGATATTGCAACAATATATTGGATCTGCAAATTAAACAGATTTGTTAATATGCGCATGCGAAACCTTATTTTATGGATACTGGCCATCGTTATCACGCTGTCCAGCGCGATTTATCAAAGAATGACGGGTCCTACCAAGCCCTTTCGCAACCAGGTAGAGATTAATGATACCCAAATTTCTTATAGCCTTATCCGTTCGTATGATAAGGACACGGACGCTCCTGTAACGATAACGGTTGAAGATGAGGATATTAGCGGATTTTACCGTTATAAGCGCTATCCGAGTCATGACAAATGGCAGCAGAAACCGCTAACCAGGGACGGTAATCTTCTCATAGCATATATCCCGCATCAACCGGCAGCAGGTAAGGTACAATACATCATCACCCTGGAAAATGAGGATACCCGAAAAAACCTTTCTGAGGAACCGCTGGTGATACGTTTCAGGGACGAGGTGCCCCCCTGGGCAATGGCTCCGCATATCATCCTGATGTTCGCGGCGATGCTTTTAGGCACCAGGGCCGGCATCGCAGCCTTGTTTAAAGAGAAGACTTACCGCCTGGTACTTTGGACCATCATCACCTTCATTCTTGGGGGATTGATATTCGGCCCAGTCGTGCAGAAATATGCCTTTGGAGATTTCTGGACCGGCTGGCCTTTTGGTTCAGACCTCACAGATAATAAAACCGCCGTTGCGTTCCTGTTTTGGATCATTGCCTTTTTTAAGTCACGACGAAATCATTACCACCGCGGATGGGTACTTGCAGCCTCCATTGTATTGCTTGTGATATACCTTATCCCTCATAGCCTGATGGGGTCGGAGATCGACTGGACAGAAAAAAATCCAGAATAAGCCAGTAGCGTAAGGACGCAGGAAACGGGGGCTTTTTTTAGCAAAAAATAACAGCAAAAGCAACCAGAAGTTGTAAATTTGCATGCATAGGTTATATACTTTTTGGGTATATGTTACATACAATTAAATGAAGTAATTCAAATTATTGATTAAGTTTCGTTATTATGACCAAAGTCATTGCTATTGCCAATCAAAAAGGAGGTGTAGGGAAAACAACAACCGCCATAAACCTGGCTGCCAGTTTAGCCGTTCTGGATTTCAAAGTCCTTCTGATTGATGCAGATCCGCAGGCAAATGCTACTTCAGGTGTAGGAATTGATCCCAAGCATGTAAAAACAAGTATATATGAATCCATTATTGATGATGTACAGCCCCGGGATATTATTATACATTCTTCAACACCAAACATGGATATCATACCGGCACATATTGACCTGGTGGGAGCTGAGATCGAGATGATCAACCTTCCTAACAGGGAAATGATGATGAAGCAGGTTGTTAACAAAATAAAAGATGATTACGATTTTGTGATTATTGACTGCTCCCCTTCGCTGGGCCTCGTAACAGTGAACGCCCTTACGGCCGCAAACTCAGTCATTGTGCCTGTTCAGTGTGAATACTTTGCTTTGGAAGGTCTGGGCAAGCTTTTGAATACCATTAAAATTGTACAAACCCGTCTGAACAGGGAATTGGAAATAGAGGGTATTCTGCTAACCATGTATGACGCAAGGTTAAGGTTGGCCAATCAGGTGGTGGAAGAGGTTAAAATGCATTTTGAAGATCTGGTGTTTGATACGCTGATATACCGTAACATCAAACTTGGGGAAGCTCCAAGCTTCGGGGAAACAATCATCATGCATGATGCGCAGAGCAAAGGTTCTCTTAACCACCTTAACCTGGCCAGGGAAATACTGCAGAAGAACAATATGACCAAAATCAAGGACAAAGACAAAAAGATAAAAATATGAATGCCAAAAAACGTGCGTTGGGTAAGGGATTAGGGGCATTACTCGATGATTCGGGCGCTGAAGCCCAACCAACCTATAATGTTGAAAAAGACCTGCTGCCGATAGGTACCATCGGTAAAGTCCCGATTGATATCATAGAGGTAAACCCCCATCAGCCCAGGTCAGATTTTGATGAAGCAGCGCTTCAGGATTTGTCAGCGTCCATAAAGGAACAGGGTGTCATACAACCCATCACCCTCCGGAAGCTTGAAGAAAACAAACTTCAACTGATTTCCGGAGAGAGACGGCTCAAAGCAGCAAAAATGGCAGGCCTGGCCGAAATACCGGCATATATTGTTGCTGCAGATGATCACGCCCTGCTTGAAATGGCTATCGTAGAAAATATTCAACGAGAGAACCTGAATCCGATAGAAATTGCAATGGGTTACAAACAACTGATCGAAAATTACGACCTTACACAGGAAACATTAAGTGAAAGGCTGGGAAAAAGTCGTTCATCCATTGCCAACTTGCTCCGGCTGCTTCATTTGCCGGGAGAAATTCAGATAGGTCTGCGGGAGGAGAAGATTTTCACAGGACATGCCAAAGCCTTGCTGGCGATAGAAGATGTCAATACACAACTTGATGTTTACCATGATATAGTCTCAGAAAACTTGTCTGTGCGGGAAGTGGAGGATATTATCAAAAACCTTTCCGAAAACCAGGAAGAAAAAGAGACCGCCCGGAAAAAGAAATCAACAAAGCAACAGCTCTCACAGGAGAAGGAGGCATTACAGCAAGCCCTGGCAGAGATGTTCGAAGCACAGGTTAAACTAAAAACCAAAGCTGACGGAAAAGGAAGCATTGTCATCAATTATCGTTCGGAACAAGAGCTTCAGCGAATTACTGAAATACTCAAGAAAAATAAGGGTAAAACATAAAATCTTGATTCCCAAAACACATAAAAAGAATTTAACCGGCAACAGATCAACCAGTACTTACCTTCAGAAGATCGTGGTCGGCAGTGTTTGTGTGTTACTATTATCAGGGTTTTCCGGCAACGTAACGGCTCAAAACAATATACAGGAGGATCAGACTACCCAGCATCAGACCGATCAGACCGATCAGACCGATCAGACCCCTGTTTCACCCTCAAGGGCCGCCATGTTATCAGCTACACTACCCGGTCTCGGACAAATATATAACCAAAAATACTGGAAAGTGCCCATTATCTATGCCGGCTTTGGCACGCTGGCCTATTTTGTGAACTTTAACGCCAATGAATACAGCAAGTGGCGTGATGCATGGGTAGCGCGTGTAGACGGGAACCCACATACCGTTGATGACTTTCCAAACCATTCAGCCGATGTATTGGAAAGGGCGATGGACTATTATCGCCGTAATCTGGAAATCACCTACATCCTATCGGCCGGGCTATACCTTATAAATATACTGGACGCCAGTGTAGATGCCCATCTAATGGATTTTGACGTGGGGGAAGACCTCAGGGTTAGTATGACGCCGGGGCGTATCCCATCGGCATATGCAACAGGTTCTTTGCAACACAATGCACAACTTACATTAACAATAAAGCTATGACCATGATGAATAATCAACTGGATATTGCGATAGTAGGTTACGGTAAGATGGGAAAAGCCGTTGAAAAACTGGCCTTAAACCACCAACATAACGTCATAGTAACCATTGACAACGAGGAGGAATGGGAAACCCGGGGCGAAAAGCTTGCTCATTGTGATGCAGCGATTGAGTTCACCACTCCGGAGGCAGCACCTGAAAACATTATAAAATGTTTTGAGCGGAATGTACCTGTTGTAACCGGTAGTACAGGCTGGGGGCACCTGCTGCCTGAAATTGTGCAGCTTTGCAATCAAAACGGGCAAACCCTGTTTTATGCATCTAATTTCAGTATCGGTGTCAACCTGTTTTTTGAACTTAACAAACGTCTGGCCTGCATGCTCGCAAACATGAAAGCTTACAAACCACGAATTACGGAAACCCATCACACAGAAAAGCTGGATGCTCCCAGCGGAACAGCCATATCGCTGGCCAACGAAATTATTGCCACAAGAGATGGGATCCGAAAATGGGCAGATGCAGACAACAATCCATCTGAAGACGTATTACCTGTTAAATCATACCGTAAGGAGAACATTACCGGTACCCACGTTGTATCCTACGACTCGGACATCGATAGCATTGAAATCAAACATACAGCCCACACCAGGAGAGGTTTTGCCGAAGGAGCCATCCTTGCTGCCCAATGGATTCAAAATAAAAAGGGGGTATTCACCATGAAAGATTTTTTAAATTTATAAACCTGTAATTATGAGCATGTACATGCTGTTAACCATTCTGTCTTTTCTGGCATTTATTGCCGGACTCTGGAAAGTATTTATCAAGGCAGGCTATAAGGGATGGGAAGCGATTATCCCTTTGTATAATGTGTATATCTGGCTAAAGATCATCAACAAACCTTTGTGGTGGTTCATCTTTATCCTGATTCCCTTTATTAATGTTTTCACTGTATTACTAATGGTAGTGGAAACGCTTAAATGTTTCCGCAAAGACGGACTGGGTGAACAGGCCCTGGGTGTACTTCTTCCATTTATTTTTATGCCCTACCTGGGTTTTTCCAAAAAAGAGCAATACACACATCCATCGAACCTGCCGGTTATCAAAAAAACAGCGGTGCGCGAATGGGCTGATGCCATCATCTTTGCGGTAATTGCTGCTTCCATCATCCGCACCTTTATGCTTGAGGCCTATACCATCCCTACTTCATCAATGGAAAAATCCATGCTCGTGGGAGATTATCTGTTTGTAAGCAAGCTAAGTTACGGCCCAAAAGTTCCGCAAACTCCGATATCTTTCCCTTTCACCCATCATACAATGCCACTCACCGATCATACAAAATCTTATCTGGAGTGGATCAATTTGCCGCACTATCGTTATCCCGGCATCCGCAGCATCAGTCAGAATGATGTGGTTGTTTTTCACTATCCGGAAGGTGATACCGTAGCACTCCAAATGCAGCACCAAAGCTATTACAGTCTGGTCCGTGAGATGGGCCGTGAAAGGGTATGGGACCAGTTTGATGTAACCAGCCGCCCGGTAGATAAACGGGAAAACTATATAAAACGGTGCCTGGCCATTGCGGGTGATACCTTTGAAATACGGGACGGGCAAATATATGTTAACAATCAATTATTGCCCGACATGGAAGGCGTACAACACAACTATCGTGTAAAAACAGACGGGACACCCTTATCAACGCGCATCATAGACAGGCTGGACATCCAGGAATGGGGACAGGTCAGACAAAATTTATATGGCATGGCCTTAACCAGGAATGCCGCTGAACAAATTAAACAGATCAACTATGTAGAGGAAGTTACCCGTATCAACCGGGATCAGGGAGAATACCAGAGCCACATTTTCCCCCATGACCCCTCCTACCCCTGGAATGAAGATAATTTTGGCCCGCTATACATCCCTCAAAAAGGAAAAACCGTAGAAATAAATGCCCGCAATATCTCTTTATATGAAAGAATTATATCCGTTTACGAGGGCCATGACCTTCAGGTAAACAACAACACTATTTATATAAATGGTGAGGAAAGCACTACCTATACATTTGAAATGGATTATTTCTGGATGGTGGGCGATAACCGACATAACTCGGCCGATTCAAGGTATTGGGGCTTCGTGCCTAAAGATCATATTGTAGGAAGAGCCATGTTTGTCTGGCTTTCCCTGGATCCAGACAAAGGTTTTCCGGGTAATATTCGTTTTGACAAGAGCTTCAGGATCATCAGATAGTGCTTGTTCCACAAAACACAGGTCCTGCAAAACAATGATGTTATTGAATGTGACAAACATTTGTCTGGTTCATGTATTTTTGTCAAATTAAATACAAACCCTATGATCAATGGACATCGGTGTAGCCATAATCCATTAACCTATTATCCGGATATTTTAACAGCTTAACATTGCCCGCATCATGAAAAACAAATATATTGACCTGATCGAGCAAACATTTGATTTTCCCCAGGAAGAGTTCAAGGTTATTGATAATGAACTATACTTTCATGACATATGCATGATGGACCTGGTTAAACAATATGGCACACCGCTTAAGATTAGTTATCTGCCCAAAATCAGTCAGCAGATACAAAAAGCAAAACGGATGTTCAATGTAGCCATGGCCAAAGTAGACTATAATGGTGAATATCATTATTGTTATTGTACCAAGAGTTCCCATTTCAGTTTTGTACTGCAGGAAGCATTAAAGAACGACATCCATATTGAAACATCTTCCGCATTTGACATTTTTATTGTTGAAGAACTTCTGCGGCTTGGCCTCATCGACAGATCCAGGTATATCATATGCAATGGTTTTAAGCAACCACTTTACACACAAAAAATCAGTGAACTGGTAAACAATGGTTTTGAGAATACGATCCCTGTACTGGACAACAAAAGTGAAATCAATATATACGAACAACTGGTCCGTAAAGAGAAACGATGCAAACTTGGTATCCGGATTGCTTCGGAGGAAGAACCCATGTTTGAATTTTATACCTCACGCCTGGGAATACGATATAAGGATATAGTACCGTTCTACAAGGACAAAATCCATTCCGACCCTCGTTTCGAGCTGAAAATGCTTCACTTCTTTATCAATACCGGTATAAAGGACAATGCCTATTACTGGAACGAGTTGATAAAATGTGTCAATGTTTACTGTGAACTCAAGAAAATCTGCCCGGAGCTCGATAGTTTGAATATTGGAGGCGGATTCCCGATCAAAACGTCACTGGGTTTTGATTATGATTACGAATATATGACGGAAGAGATCATTTCTCAGATAAAAAATATATGCAACCAGAATAATGTTCCGGAGCCAACTATTTTTACTGAATTTGGCATTTTCACAGTCGGTGAAAGTGGCGCCGTCATCTACTCCATTCTGGATCAGAAACAGCAAAATGACAGAGAGTTGTGGAATATGATCGACAGCAGTTTTATGACAACCCTGCCAGATACCTGGGCAATCAAACAACGGTTCATTCTGCTTGCATTAAATAACTGGGATTCAGAATATGAACGTATCAACCTGGGAGGGTTGACCTGTGACAGTCAGGATTATTACAACGCCGAATCACATGCAAATGCTGTGTTTCTCCCCAAAATAAGGGACAAGATGCCCCAGTATATCGGTATGTTTCATACCGGAGCCTACCAGGAGACCCTTGGCGGTTTTGGGGGCCTGCAACATTGTTTAATACCCGCACCCAAAATGGTTATCATAGATACCGATGAAGAGGGTGAATTGAGCACCAAGCTTTTTGCCAAAGAACAAAGTTACAAGTCTATGCTTAGAACACTGGGCTTTTAACCCCTGTTTTCTTATTTTTGCTTATAAACACCAACGCACCTAACATGACGGAAAAGTCGGAAAGGTATCAGAAAAACACCTTCAAGGAAAAACAAAGCCGCCAAAAATTCGATGACACAGAAGGCAGAGACATCGGATGGTATTCGGTAAAGGACTTTTTTACAGACAAACGATTTGTTAAAGTTTGGGGCCTGTTTTTTATGCTATTGGCCGTTTTTTTGTTACTGGCTTTTGTCTCATACCTGTTTAGCTGGAAAGCTGATGATAGCATGCTTGATGGCCGTACCCTGAATTGGGGCCTGCTTACGGATACAAGCGTTGAAGTACAAAATATGATGGGCAGGCTTGGTGCTATAACTGCTAATTTGTTTATTAAACAAGGCCTGGGCATAGGAGCTTTTCTCATTGTGGTTATCCTGTTTTCTCTGGGAATACATATGCTTTTCAGCACCCGTTTGTTTTCCATGAAGAAAACCATCGGCTTCTCACTCTTTTTTATAATATGGTTTTCCATATTCTTTGGCTACGCATTGCCCGAAGGAGAACTGCTGATATTAAGTGGTATTTTTGGCTATGAAGGTGCCTTATGGTTGAACGGTTTACTTGGAGTGGCTGGTACAGCCCTTTTGCTGCTGTTCTCAATGGGATGCTTCATAATCATTGCCTACGACCCGAACTTTCAGGCACTGGGAAAATTCTTTGCCGGGCTTTTTACCAGCAAACCTGCCACCACTAAAGCCGAAGGAGATGATGTGGAACTCACAAACAAATGGCCGGGTGATGCCGATGCTACAGCATCTTCAGATGAATCCGCATCTTCGGATCAGCAGGAACAACACAAGGACAGTGACCATCAACCGGATGATCAAACCGAAAATGAAGGCAACAAGCCCCTGGAATTGGATACAGAAACAGGCGGGAAAGAAGAAACAAAAACGGATGGTAACCCTGAATGGGAGTTTGAGGTAGCCGATGGAAAGGTAACGGGAAGTGATTACCAGTCAATTGAAGATCCGTATCATACAGATGGTATAGAAGAAACGCAGGTTTCGCGAAGGCAGGAATATGATCCCACCCTTGACCTCCCGCGCTATAAGAAGCCAGGACTGGAACTTCTTGACAACCATGGTAGTGGTACTATTCAAATCAATAAAGAAGAGCTGGAGGAAAACAAAAACAAGATCATTGATACCCTGAAAAATTATGCCATCGATATTGATAAGATAAAAGCTACCGTGGGCCCGACGGTAACACTTTATGAAATCGTGCCGGCACCGGGTATACGTATCTCCAAAATCAAAAACCTGGAGAATGACATTGCCCTCAGCCTCTCCGCTTTAGGTATACGGATTATAGCGCCCATCCCGGGCAAAGGGACGATCGGTATTGAAGTGCCCAACAGCAACCCGGAAATTGTGTCGATGAAGTCGATTCTTAGCAGTGATCGCTTTCAAAATTCCTCTTATGATTTACCTATTGGACTGGGCAAAACCATTGCCAATGAAACCTTTATCGCCGACCTGACCAAAATGCCGCATTTGCTGATGGCAGGTGCTACCGGACAGGGAAAATCAGTGGGGCTGAATGCCATCATGACCTCCATTCTGTATAAGAAACACCCGGCCTATGTAAAGTTTGTGCTGGTAGACCCCAAGAAGGTAGAACTTAACCTGTTCTCCAAGATAGAAAGACATTTCCTGGCAAAGCTTCCCGATGCAGAAGAGGCCATCGTAACAGAAACAAAGCAGGTGATCAGGACGATCAATTCGCTTTGTGTTGAAATGGACAACCGTTACGATCTGCTCAAAGATGCTCAGGCGAGGAACATAAAAGAATACAATGCCAAGTTCATTGCCAGACGGCTAAACCCGAATCTGGGACATCGTTTTTTGCCCTTTATTATTCTTTTTGTTGATGAGTTTGCAGACCTGATCATGACGGCGGGCAAGGAAATAGAGCTGCCTATTGCCCGTTTAGCTCAGTTGGCAAGGGCTGTTGGTATACACCTGATCATTGCAACCCAACGGCCTTCGGTGAACATCATTACCGGAACCATCAAGGCCAATTTCCCTGCCAGGATTGCCTTCCGTGTGACATCCAGGGTTGACTCCCGGACTATCCTCGACACAGGTGGGGCTGACCAGCTGGTCGGACGTGGTGATATGCTGCTGTCAACAGGAAGCGACCTGCTGCGACTGCAATGCGCCTTTATCGATGCCCCGGAAATAGAGCGAATCACTGAATATATTGGCGAACAAAAAGCCTATCCCGATGCCTTCCACCTGCCCGAATACCTTGAAGATGAAACCCCACCTTCAGATAATGGTGACCCGTCAGAACGTGATGACCTGTTTGAAGAAGCAGCGCGGGTAGTTGTTGCCACGCAGCAAGGTTCAACCTCACTCATTCAGCGAAAGCTGAAACTGGGGTACAACCGTGCAGGCCGAATTATTGACCAACTGGAAGCCGCAGGCATTGTCGGCCCGTTCGAAGGCAGTAAAGCCAGAGAAGTAAGGATCAAAGATGAGATGAGTCTGGAAGACATTCTAAAAAATAAAGATTAACCATCAACAAATCTGAAAAATAACACAAATGTCATCTATTTCCATCATAACCACAGCCTTGTTATTGCTCTCTTTTCAGGCACAGGAGAGTGATCCCCCCATGCCCTATGAAGAAAAGGCGGAGGAGATTCTCAGTGAAGCCGGCACACTTATTCAGGAGCTTAACGCCCTTCATCTGACATTTGCCTATACCGCCGAAAATGCCCCACACAGCATTGATGATGAAACAGACGGATACCTATACAGCAGTGGAGACAAATATTACATGAAGGTGGGCCAGAATCATTTTATCTCTGACGGGCAAACCGCCTGGTCTTACCTTGAAGATGTCAATGAAGTACACATCAGCCGTGCGGAAGACACCCAACAGGCGCTAACGCCAACCTCCATACTTTCCGATTTCCGGGATGACTTTCGGGTGAAATGGATAAGGGAAGAATCCCACAATGGCAGAGACACCCATGTCATTGATCTTATGCCGGAAGAACCACATGCATTTTACAAATACCGCGTCGGCATAGACAAGGAGCGAAAACGGCTTGTGTATACCATTGCCTATGACCGTGATGGTGGTGAGTATCGTTATGAAGTCTTGACCTATAATACGAATCCTGACATTCCGGAAGGAACCTTTAGTTTTGACCCCGAAGAGTACCCTGATATCGAGGTTGTTGATCTTCGGTAATTACTCACCTTTATCTGTCAACTTTATGGGTTTCTGTACCTCCACACGGGTATAATCCTGAATTCTATAGATAAATGTGTGCTGGTTTTCGTAGCCACTTTCATCCCCCAATGGCTGCTTAAATATAAACGGGCTGTTATAACCCAATTGATTCAGCAGGGTCATACAACGGGCAAACTCATTGCCATATTCCATCAGGGCATTAAAGAAGAAATAGGCGGTCTGTACACCTTTGAATGCATCATCATCCGGTTCGGTAAGAAACATTCTACGGTACTCCTTTACGAACGACCGGATATACGGATCCTGATAATCATAATAGTTTGAAGTAAAGATATGCACTTTTAGATCTTGCAGGTAGTCAATCTCTATACTGGTATAATTTTGCCATTCAGGTATGCCGAATATAGAAATATCATACTCACTGCGTTTACCGTGTAACTGCCTGAGGTAATTCGACAGGAAAGGTTCGCCACTGATCAGGGTGATCAATACATTTTTCCTGTCCCGTCGCATTTTATCTTTAACACCTTCCATCCCTTCGGACCGGTAAATCACTTCATTGACATTGGCCGGACGTGGTACGACCTGTTGACGTATACCACTACGACGGGTTGCCGGGACTCTTGTAGAAGCCGTATCGGGCATGACAGGCAGGTTTGTGCGTCTGCTACCCACCAGGGTGCTATCAAAGTAATAGCCATTCACCCGGGCCAGGTTAAGGCTGTCATAAAAATGATTCACCGTTGCTACCCGTGTCAGCAGGGTATCCTGGAAAGACTCAATAATATCAACAGCACCGGGCTGATTGTTGTGAACGATAATGATATTCTGTTTTGGGTAATTCTGTGCTACATAGCCGGCAACTTCCTGCAACATGGCATCCAGTGAAGGCATGGCATTAAACAGGCCGGGATAGCCGCTTAGCTGCTGCTGATCGGGCAAAAGCGGCGAAACAACAGGAATGTCATGTTTTTCAGCTTCTGCCGTTACATACTGCAAAGACTGCCGGAAAAAGGGTCCGATAATCAGATCCAGCTCTTCAAAATCATCCCTGGCGGTAACAGCCCTGGCTTTGTCCATATCCCGGCACACATCATACACATGAAGGGTTATATCAACATCACGCTGACGAATGGAATCAAGTGCCAGTAAAACACCATGGTAATAAGACAGAAAACTGAATGATTTATAATCAAGAGAAAGATCTTCCTGTGGTTCAAAAAGATTTATGTTGTCGCCAAACAGTCCGGTCATCAGCGCATCCGGCAGGGTAACCCTGAAATCATTGGGTAACACTAAAGAATCAAAAGGCATGGCCACCTCTTCCAGGTAAAGAGGGATAAGCAGCGCTACGTCATAATGGTCTTCTACATCCGGCTCATAGCAATAATCGTCAATCGACTCAGGCTCATCCACATGCATGTCAGGCGGAAGGAAGATAAACCTGCCTGGTGGATCCGGTTCGGTTTTTTCCCCCACATCTTCCCTGAGAGGTACACGAATCTGCTGACCGGCCCTGAGTCCTTCTTCAATCCCGGGATTCATCTCATCAAGGGCCTCTACGGTGAGATCAAACTCACGGGAAATGGCAAACTTTGTCTCACCCGGTGATACGGTATACAGCCGGTAGTCTCTTTCTCCGCCGTGATCAGGTTGAACTGGTATTTTCAGCACTTGTGCTACCTTGAGGCCTTCTCTGGCTTGCGGGTTATAAAACAGTATCTCTTCAATGGCAGTACCATACTGGCGGGATAAGCCGTAAAGTGTTTCCTGCGGTTTCACCTCATGCTCAATAAACTCATTGTCGAAATCCGGCGGCACCATTCCGGTCTTCACCCCGGGATCTTCCTCCTCCCGGGTTACGTCACTCTCCTCCACGGGGATTCGTATGATCTGGTCATAACGTAACCCGTCGCGGATTTCCGGATTTTCTTCAATGATCACCTCCTGCTCTACTCCATAGGCGCGGGCTATCGAATACAGTGTTTGTCCCTGCAATACCGCATGCAGGTAGTATTCTTCGCCATCAATGGTCTGTGGGGTTGTGGATACGTTGGTTATTTCCACCTCCTGTGTTTCCTGGGCAGAAACCGTTAGTAACAGGCAACCAAACAGAAGGCCAACCAGTATGTATACAGGTTGTTTAAGCATATACAGGCTATTTATTTATAATACGACCGAAAGGGGTCATTCATTGCAAAAGTACAAAACTATTCCCATTCTATCGTTGCCGGTGGTTTCGAGCTGATATCATAGACCACACGGTTTACGCCCCTTACATTGTTAATGATATCATTACTTACCTGTGCCAGAAAATCGTATGGCAGATGCACCCAGTCGGCAGTCATTCCGTCAGTTGAGCCAACTGCCCGGAGGGCAACAACTTTTTCGTAAGTACGTTCGTCTCCCATCACGCCCACGGTATCTACCGGCAGCAGGATAGCAGCGGCCTGCCACACTTTATCATAAAGACCAGTATTTTTAAGGGCTTTAATAAAATAATGATCTACTTCCTGGGTTATCCGCACTTTTTCGGCGGTGACCTCACCCAGGATGCGAATGGCCAGGCCGGGGCCGGGAAACGGGTGACGTCCGAGAATATGTGGTGGCACCCCAAGACGATGACCGACTTTTCTAACCTCATCCTTAAACAGTGCATTTAGTGGTTCAACCACCTTCATGTTCATCATGTCAGGTAAGCCGCCAACATTGTGATGAGACTTAATGGTAACCGAGGGACCGTTCACCGACACCGATTCTATCACATCCGGATAAATGGTCCCCTGGGCAAGCCATACCACATCCTGAATTCTTCCGGCCTCATCGTCAAAAACCTCTATAAAAGTACGTCCGACAGCCTTCCGCTTCTCTTCAGGATCAGTTTTTCCTTTAAGGGCATTCAGAAACAGATCAGCAGCACGTACACCATGTACGTTAAGGCCCATATCTTTATAGGAATCAAGCACTTCTTCAAATTCATTCATGCGAAGGAGGCCGTTATCCACAAAAATACAGTGAAGCTGTGTGCCAATGGCCTGATGCAGAAGCATAGCCGCCACAGATGAATCTACTCCGCCTGACAGCCCAAGGACAACCTTGTCATCACCGATCTGACGCTGAAGGTTGGCAACCGTGATTTCTATAAAGGACTCCGGCGTCCAGTCCTGAGCGCATCCGCAAATCTCCACAACAAAATTTTTCAGTAGTTGTAATCCCTGTGTGGTATGATATACTTCAGGATGAAACTGCAATCCAAAAACCATGTTATCGGGCGATTTGAACGCAGCTACAGCATGATCGTTGGTACGGGCGATCAGGGCGTAATCATCCGGCAAGCGGGTAATGCTGTCGGCATGGGACATCCATACCTGTGAGCCGGCTTCGATACCCCCGAATAATGCCTCGCCGGAAGTAACAGACGATAATGCCGCACGGCCATATTCCCGCGTGGATGAAGGCATGACATCTCCGCTCTGCATAACCGTGATCAATTGGGCACCATAACAGATACCCAGTACCGGAAGTTTGCCCATAGCCCAGGAAATATCGGGTCTTAAAGCCTGGCTGTCAAGTACGCTAAACGGGCTGCCCGATAGGATAACACCTTTATAGTGCTCGTCAGGTTGTGGCTGATATGAATAAGGACGGATTTCACAATAGACATTTAGTTCCCTTACGCGCCTGGCGATTAATTGGGTATACTGGGAACCAAAATCAAGGATCAGGATCTTATCTTGCATGATGCAAAGATAATTATATGTTCTTTTCTTTTAACAAGGGTTCGGCAAAAGCAGGGGAAGTTTTTGGGGAATCATTATTTTTGTGAAAAAAAGCGACATATGGCTGATATAGAAAAATTAAAAACATTATTTGAGGAACTTCCGGACGGAGTGAAACTGATTGCGGTAAGCAAAACCAAACCGGCAGAGGAGATCATGGAACTGTATAATGCCGGCCACCGTATATTTGGTGAAAGCAAAGCACAGGAACTGATCGCCAAGCAGGAGGTATTGCCAAAAGATATTGAGTGGCACATGGTAGGTCACTTGCAAACCAATAAAGTAAAATACCTGGTTCCCTTCGTTACCCTGATACATTCTGTTGACAGTCTGAAACTACTGAAAGAGATTAACAAGCAGGGGCGTAAACATGACCGGGTGATACCTTGTCTCTTGCAGATGCATATAGCCGAAGAAAGCTCCAAGTTTGGGCTTGATTATGAAGAAACCTGTGACCTGCTTGAAAGCGACGTTTACCGCGAAATGCAACATGTCGAGATCCTGGGCTTAATGGGCATGGCGACATTTACCAGCGACAATGAAAAAATACGCAAGGAGTTCCGGCAACTCCGCCAACACTTTTCCAACTTGCGCAAAAAGTATTTCTCCGGCAAGGAGAATTTTAGTGAGATATCTATGGGGATGTCTTCAGATTATCAACTGGCTATTGAGGAAGGCAGTACGATGGTACGTATTGGCAGCAGCATATTTGGTGAACGGCAAACCAGTGAGACTTAAAAAAACAGGACAAGCCATTGTTTGCGTTGCATGTTTTTTCTTACTTTTGGAACCAACCTGATATAACCAAATAATTCAACTTTAAAAACACCAATACATAACACCAACCATGCAACAAGCCTCAACCAAAAAGGATGCCGGGGCACAGCCGCCCGACCTCTCACAATATGGCATCCGGGACGTACAACAAGTTTTTTACAATCTCTCTTATGAAGAATTGTTTGATCATGAAACTGACCCCTCGCTGGAAGGATATGAGAAAGGCTTCGTGACCGATACGGGAGCCGTGGCCGTTGATACAGGTATTTTCACCGGTCGATCACCGAAAGACAAATACATCGTCAAAGACGACACCACCATTGACAAGATCTGGTGGGCAGACGGCAAGAACCGTTCCGACAACAAAGCCATTTCCGAAGAAGTCTGGGATTCTCTGAAGATAAATACCCTGGAACAATTTCATGGCAAAACATTATATGTCATGGATGCTTTCTGCGGTGCCAATGAGAATACCCGTTTAAAGATACGGGTAATCACGGAAGTTGCCTGGATGGCACACTTTGTAAAAAACATGTTTATCAGACCCACTGAAGAAGAGTTGGATGGTTTTGAGCCCGACTTTGTCATGCTGAATGGTTGTAAAACAATTAATGAGCAGTGGGAATCGCAAAACCTGAATTCTGACGTTTATGTGGCGTTCAACCTCAAGGAACGCAAAGCTGTCGTTGGTGGCACCTGGTACGGGGGTGAGATCAAGAAAGGGTTTTTCTCCATCATGAATTATTACCTGCCTTTACAGGGCATTGCTTCCATGCATTGCTCGGCCAACATGGGGAAGAATGGCGACACCGCTATTTTCTTCGGTCTCTCGGGTACCGGAAAAACAACCCTGTCAGCTGATGCCGGGCGCTACCTGATTGGTGATGACGAACATGGCTGGGATGATGAAGGGATTTTTAACTTTGAGGGTGGCTGCTATGCCAAATGCATCAACCTGAGTCAGGAGAAAGAGCCCGATATTTACCAGGCCATCAGAAGAGATGCCCTGCTCGAAAATGTTGTATATGAGCCTGAAACGGGTGCAATTGATTTTTCTGACACCAGCAAAACAGAGAACACCAGGGTTTCTTATCCGCTATATCATATCAAGAATATTGTAAAACCGGTGTCAAAAGGCACCCATCCCAAAAAGATCATCTTTTTAACCGCTGACGCATTTGGTATACTGCCGCCAGTAGCCCGTCTTAACCGTGATCAGGCCATGTATTATTTTCTCAGTGGTTATACTGCGAAACTTGCTGGTACGGAACGGGGCGTCAAAGAACCCCTCCCTACCTTTTCATCGGCTTTCGGGGCCGCCTTCCTGCTGCTGCACCCGACCGTTTATGCACAGGAGCTCGCCAAAAAGATGAAAGCGCACGGGGCAACAGCCTACCTGGTCAACACCGGTTGGATTGGTGGCCCTTACGGTGTCGGACAGCGTATAGATATCGGAAGCACCCGCAAAATCATCAACTCGATCCTGGACGGCTCCCTCGATGAAGCTCCGACGGAAGAACTGGCACCTTTTGGTCTGATGATACCCAAAGATATCAGGGGTATCGATCCGCACATACTTAATCCGAAAAATACCTGGAAGTACGAAAGCGCCTATATAAAACAGGCTGATGAACTGGCCGAAAAGTTTATTGAAAACTTTAACCATTTTACGGATACCGAAGAAGGACAGCGGCTGGTAGCGGCAGGACCCCAAAACAAATTTATGAAGCAGTACTATAAGTACTACGAGAAAAAGATCCATCAGCTTGAAAAGCAACATGCCGAAGAGATTCACCGGCTGAAGGATCAGATCTATATCCTGCAAAACTCATTCAATGAGTATATCTCCTTTAACTCAATTAATACCGACTATAAGAATCGGCCGCTGAAAAGGCATGTCCCCGTTGTTTCTTATTTTGAAACCGATAATCAGGAGCAATTACAAACCTGCAACCAGGCGGTGATCAATTTGATGCAGGTCGCTGGTTTTGATTTGTTATCGGAAGACGTTAGCAGTGCGGGAGTCCATGAATACATGACGAAATCCAGGGAAGACATGACCCTGACAGATGTATACGATCGTATTTACGACATCAGTACCTGCTTTAATAGTCAGGCATGCAACGACGATAAGCTCAGGCAGATCAGCAGGGAAATGTTAACAATAACTGATGAGCTCCCCACGTTTCTTATCAAGGCTGGTTCATTGCTGATTGCCAAAACCCCGGATGATGAAGGACACAGTAAAATAGAAACCTGCAGATTATCCGTTTCGGGCCTCATACATATAGACAAAAACCCGGAACTCCTGGAGCAGCCATCACGTCTGATGAAGGAGATCAAACATTTTTGTCAGTAATCAGCATCTATCCCATACCGGCAGTTCTGTTCGCTTGACCTTAACCTCTCTGCTTGCAATTCATCAACAAAAGCGTCAGACTGCCGGTTTTTTACTATCCGAATCATTACCCATTCTACCATAAAAATCGACAGTTTACTGGTATTTTTTATAGAAAAATCTTGTAAATGAATAAAAAAACCGTATTTTTGATATACTGACCATATTTTACCACTAAATCAACTTGTTATGGAAACTGGTACCGTTAAATTTTTTAATGAGAAAAAAGGTTATGGATTTATCATCGATGACAAAACAGAGAAAGATGTTTTTGTCCACCACACGGGGCTGATAGACCCAATTAACAACGACGACCGCGTATCTTTTGAGATTTCAGAAGACGAAAGAGGCAAAAAGGCTGTAAACGTTAAAAAAGAATGAGAATCAAAATGAATCCGGCCTAAAGGCTCCGTTAACCATAGCGGGGCTTTTTTTTTTGAAAAATATTACTTTTACATAAAAATGCGATGATCATTGTTGGTATCACCGGAACTTTGGGCGCTGGTAAAGGGACTGTGGTTGAATACCTGGTTAAAGAAAAAGGGTTCATTCATTACTCGGTCAGGGATTTTTTACGCAAAGAACTTGAGCGGTGGGAAATGCCGGTCAACAGGGACACGTTAACCGACGTGGCCAACACCCTGAGAGAAAAGCATGGACCGGCCTACATTGCCGAAGCACTTTACCGGGAAGCCGAAACTACAGGCAGAAACTGTATCATTGAAAGTATACGTACTCCCGGAGAAGTAAAGTCCCTCAGGACAAAAGAGCGTTTTTACCTGCTGGCCATCGATGCTGACCCGGAGATCAGGTATCGGCGTATTCGGGCAAGAAAATCCGAAACAGACCAGATATCCTATGATACTTTCCTGATGAATGAAAAAAGAGAAATGCACGCTACCGGCCCTTTTAAACAAAACCTTGCGACTTGTATTGAACTGGCAGATTATGTGATCATCAACAATGGAAGTATCCGGGAGTTGCAACGAAAAACGGAGGATTTCCTTGTACAAATAGGGTATTATTAATAGCTGGAAGGAAGAAAGGTCGGAAGGTCGGAAGGTCGAAAGGT
>JAWLDT010000012.1:0-52110 GCA_041686485.1 Bacteroidales bacterium
ATCAGCTGAAGCTATGCCCTGTATCTATTACCGTTGGCTTTAGCCAACGGAAAGCAAAACGCTTCCTAACCCTCGAGGGCTTTAGCCCAATAAAAAAGTAATTTACGGAAGTGGTAGGTAAAAACAGAAGTTTACGGAAGCGGTAGTTGAGTACATCCTATACCCTGAGCTTTCAGTTTACGCATGGTGGTTTGATAGCTTTTTGTATAACCAAGAAGATAGCCTCCGCCACCGGCACCACATAGCTTTAAAAAGTACTTGCCTGTGTTGAGACCTTCCTCCCAGGTACCTTGAAACCGCTCAGGAATCATTTCCTGAAAGTGCGTAAACTGCTGTGTTGATAGTCTGCCGGTTTTTCCGTTCAGGGCCGGGTCACCGGTCAGGAGCCCTTCAATACAGGCATCATTCGAGGGAATATATTCTTCATGAAACCAACGCCGAAACCACGGTTGTTCCATTTTTTCCTGAAAGATGCGGATTAACGCGGATGTCTTACGGGGAATCCTGGTGTTGATCAGGAAGAAGCCAGCTTCTCCGGATAATACTGATTTATCAGGTATAGCCGTGGATAATTGCTCGTCTTTGATCAGCAATGGTGTTTGCAGATAGCAGCTCAAGGGGTCAATCCCGGAACTTTGGCCGTGGAAAAAAGCTTCCATTTCAGAAAAAATGGATTTATACCAGGCAAGATGTTCCGGTTTTGGTAAATCCCCGGGGAGATATTCCCTGCGGGCATAATGATAAAACAAAGCTGCGACAAGTGCCCCCGAACTACCGATTCCGTAGCCCGATGGAATCGCTGAAGACAGGTAAAGTCCCTGTTCCAGGTCATTCTTCAGGCGAGGCAGGTCCATGACATGATGAACCTTATCTGTAGGCGGTTGATTATGTAGATGCGTATAGAAGGATTTTAATTGCTTATTCGATGCCATGGCCGTCATGCGGGACTTGTTATCCATTACAGGCGGATCAAGGAACAGCTGTGCCGTATAACGGGTAAAAGGAATGGTAAGGGCAGCGGAGCCGTACATCAGGCTGTATTCCCCAAACAGCAATATTTTTGCATAAAATAGTTTCTCCTTCAGGCCCATAGGATTATCCGGTTTTGGTAAATGCTATATTGCATAGGGCTGTCACTTATGTTATTATGTTTCGGGTTACCCGAATGTGTTCTCGTGTGGTCTGAAATATTTTCTTATGAACGCCTGGCTGGCCATATTCAAATCATACAAGGACCATTACCCAGGGCGTCATCGATCCATTGTCTGTTCTGACAATAACCAGCCAGTTCGTTCTGTATAAGCGAGGTTACTGCTTTTGTTTCTTTTTCAGGATAGATCAGATGTACATTCGGGCCGGCATCCAGGGTAAAGTATACCTGACTTTGATTCGCCTGTCTGAATTCCCTTATTTTATTAAGAATGTTAATGGTATGGGGATGCATGAGGATATATCCCGGGTTGGATGACAGCATCAGGCCATGCAGGCTTAAAGCTTCATTTTCAATGATTTCACCAAAGGTTTGAATGTCGCCATTACGAAGTGTTGTGAGCAGTTTGATAAGGTTCATTTCCGCCTGCTTTATCCGGGCAGGCCTGTATGGGTGTTGGTCCATGAGGGTGTGACCTGCCGAGCTGGATACTTTTTTGGTGCTGTTGTCTACGATGAGAACAGAATCCCGGATGGAGGAAAACGCCTTATGAATGAACTGATCGTTCAGCCTGATGGCATATTCATCGGAAGATCCATGAACTTCTGTTGTTTCTCCCCAAAGCGTGAATCCGTCATAGACCGACCGGCAGGCGCTACCGCTACCAAGTCTGGCCATCTCAGAAGCTTTTCTGAAAAAGGTTTCGTCATCAACCGGCTCTTCCCTGATGATGGCATCTATCTGACAGATACAAAGCGCCAGGGCGCTGAAAGCTGCGGCTGAAGAGGCAATTCCTGCCGAATGCGGAAAGGTGCTTTCGCTGGTGATGTTTAGTCGGGCATGTGCCAGAAACGGAAAAAACCCGGCCAGACTGCGCAGATAATCAGCTATCCTGTCGGCAAATGCCGGATTCTCATTTCCATTTAATGTGAAAGCGTTTAAGTTGAATTGATCAGCCGGGTCTATAGAGTAGTCCATCCTTATCCTCACCACGCTTTCTTTCAAAACAAAACTGACGGATGGATTCATGGGTAACTGAACCGGATGTTTGCCCCAGTATTTAACCAGCGCAATGTTCGCCGGGCTCTGCCAGCCCACCTGCCCGGATGTCTTGGGAATCATATGCTTCTTTCTTTTTTGATCAGTCATCCTTTGTTGTATTTGTATGAGAAATCTGCATATCCTGAAAGGGAATCGCAATGCCATACCCCATTGTCGAAAAATACCGGATAATATCGTCTGTCGGTAAGTCAGCAGCGGCCATCAGGAAGTCACCTCCCCAGGCCCCCAGCGATTTAACAGCGCCCGGAAAGTCAGGAAACAGTCCTTCGCGGACGGGCTGTTGTTGAAGAACATCGGAAATGATTGCTTCATGTCTTCGCATAAGCCCCATGAAATCATTCAGGTTGCCTGACGCTGCCATTTGTTGTGATATGCCGGATATCTCCCTGACGGCTTCGGCTGAGGTATTCCTCCGGTCGAAACGGGCTACGCTGTCGGCACTGTTTTGCTTCCTTCCACGGTAGATGAAAACAATCTGCCCACGGAAAGAAGGATTGAAGGAAACGGGTTCTATACCAGGGTAACGATATCTTCCCTGATAATGATACAAGATGGGAACACGAATACCGGCACAGGCGACATCGTATCCTGAGCCTTGAGACACTCTGAAAAAAAGATCGAAGGGATTGATATCTGCCCAACTGGCTATGTTGGCTATCAAAGAAGAGCTGCTGCCGAGGCCCCAGCGAAGATCGAAGTCAATATCCGCTTCTGCTTTCATATCATGTTTGCCGGATAAGAAAGCCGGATTCAGCCTTTTGGCCTCCTGCAATACACCTTGCAGGAAGTGTAGCGCTGATGACTGCTCGTCTGATAGAGGTTTGTTTGTATGAGGCAGCAGTTCCTCTCCCTGAAAAACGATATTAAGCCAGGGCTGACCTTTGACCAGGGTTTTCCAGGTGAGTTTATGAGTATCGCTGTTAAGGGGTTCAATACGCAATGTTTGTCCGTAACAAACCGGCATGGCCAGGGCTTTTGCACCGGCCAGCACCAGATATTCACCGCTGATCATCAATTTGCCGTGTGCGGCATATTGTTGTTTCTTGTCAGTGCTGTTTTCGACCATTTTGTAGATGTTGACAGCGAGCAGGCTACCCGTTTACTTGCTGTATTCTGTTATATGATGTAGAAAGATAATAAGATGCTTAAATACGACCCCGCAGATTTTCCAGAAAACCGGCAACTGCCTGGTATGATACTTTTTTATCCTGAAAATGCACCTTGATCTGTTCGGTTTCTTCCGGTGAAGCCAGGAGTTGTTTGGTTATATTGGACAGATGCATACGCATGTGGCCCGCCTGTATGCCTGTTGTTGTCAGCGAACGAACGGCCGCGAAATTATTTGCCAGGCCTGCTGCTGCCGCAATCATCATAAGCTCTTCAGCAGAAGGGTTATCCAGCAACTCCAGAGATTTGGCTGCCAGGGGATGGAGGCGTGTAAGGCCGCCAACTGTCCCCAGGGCCAGGGGCATGGTCAGTGAAAAGGTAAATGTATTATCTGTGATATCAACGTGACTGAGGGAACGATACCTGCCTGAGCGGGCTGCATACGCATGTGCACCGGCTTCAATAGCACGGAAATCGTTGCCTGTGGCCAGTATCACCGCATCTACACCGTTCATGATGCCTTTGTTGTGTGTAGTGGCTCGGTGTATATCGGCTTCGGCGATACGAACCGCCATGGTAAACCTGTCAGCAAATAGGGCTGCCGGAAGGTCTCTGGTTGCCTCTTCCAGTGAGCTGACCGGACAGGAGACGCTTACTTCGCAGAGACATTCTTCATTATAGTTGGATAAGATAGCCATGAGCGGTTCATAGTCTTCAGCGTCAAACCCTTCTGTGGTTTCAAAAAAATCATTTGCTCCTTGCGAGAGTTCTTCCAGGCATGAATTGATAAAGTTGGCCCCCATGGCATCCCTGGTGTCAAAGGTCACGTGCAGCTGATAGTAGTCATCCAGTTGGTGGGAAAGGTCCTTTAGTTTTAGCTTCCGGACGCCTCCGCCTCGTTGTTCCATGTTTCGGGTAAGCGGCATCAGGTGCTGACGCAGATAGGTTTCCAGATGAGGAAATACACGGACCAACGCTTCTTTATCTCCTGTATAACGGAAGTGTACCTGACCGTTTTTTCGGTTGCTGATAACCCTGGCCCGGAACCCTCCTCTTTCTGCCCAGAAACGGGCAGCAGATGAGGCTGCGGCGACGACGGAGCTTTCCTCAATAACCATCGGCACGATATACATCTTGTCGTTGATCAGGAAGTTGGGGGCAACATTGTAGGGGAGGGGGTAGTTTGAAATGGTGTTCTCGCTAATGTCTGAGAGAACTTCCTGGATGTAATCATCGTGGTGTTTAAATGACTGGAAAGTGGATTTTGCCAGTTCAGCTTCCTTAAAATGCCGGGAAACAAGTTCTGTTTTTTCCTCCTGGGAAAGTTTAGAGAACCCTTTGAGGATCGTTTTTTTTGCCATGGTAAATCTTCGTGTTGATCGTACAGATGTCTCTTTCATCTTGGCAGATCATTGCCTGACCCGTAGAAAGGCATAGGCTATCTGCAGCCCTTTGATCTGATGCAACACAAAGTTACGCAATTGTTCGTAGTCTTCCCGGGCGTATTTTAAAAAGGTGGAAGCCTGGCCGTAGATGGCAGGTATGGATGATTGTTGGATCAGGTAGTATCCATCAAGGAAAGATTTAATACCTCCGGATACAATCAGTTGCCGGCAGCGGATCTCTTCTGATGACTGTTCGGCGATCTGGTTGACCATCTGCACCATCTGGCCGGCATCGTGGCCGATATATGACAGGGGGCTGAACAATTCTCGTGGTTGTTCTTTGTCCCTCATTAATTCTACTTTTGCGAAGTTAGTACCACCGAAGGCCCCAAATTCAATGGCTCCCAGCGGCAACTTCATCAACTCGGCGAGGCTTTCAGCGCCCATGCCCTGACCGACTTCCTTTACGACCAGGGGTAAGTCCGTTACCGCAAGCAATTCTTCGATCGTCTCGAGGGCCGGCCGTTGTAGTCTGTCACCTTCAGGCTGAAACCATTCCTGCAGCGGGTTGATATGTATGATCAGACCATCGGCCCTGAGTTTGTCTGTCAGGCGCCGGATCTTATCAGTTTGTTTGTTCAGGGTCAGGATTTCCGCCTGATTAATACCAAGGTTTGCATATAAGGGAAGGTCTGGTCCTATAATGTCCCGCATGTTAAAATCCGGGAGGTAGGTGTCGTCATCCAGAATGATGCGGCATGAGCCTAGTCCCATACCCATTCCAAACTCGTTACATGCCCGGGCAAGATTCTTGTTGATGGTTCCTGCCATTTTGGTTCCGCCTGTCATGCTGGATACCCAGAGGGGCAGTCTCAGGGTTTTCCCTAAAAAGGTAGTCTCAGGAATGGCATTGGTTGGATGGGCACTGAGCACCGGCTCATACATAAAACGACGGTCAAGGTCGTGTACCCCGATCTGCGATTCAATGGCAAGGTCGATATGGTCTTTCTTCCGGTTTTCCATTTTATTATACCATGAGATAGCGGGATATTACCATCCGTAGAATCTCGGATGTGCCTTCTCCGATTTGCAGGAGGCGCTGGTCGCGATAGAAGCGTTCCACCGGATGTGGTTTGAACAGGCCCTTTGCACCATGTATCTGGATGGCTTCATCCGCTATTTCACGGGCAATTTCTGAGGTGTATAGTTTGGATATCGCTGCCTCCCGGGCATACTGCATATTATTATCTTTCCGCCAGCAGGCATTGTACAGGGTATTCCTTGCCAGCTCAATCTTCATATCCATGTCTGCCAGTTTAAAGCCAACTGCCTGAAACTTATAGATAGGTTGCCCGAACTGTTCCCGTTTTTTGGCATGGTCGATAGAAGCTTCCATTGCTCCTCGTGATAGTCCGAGTCCGATGGCTGCTATGGATAAACGGCCGGCATCCAGGGTGTTTAGCATGATTCGGCCTCCCTGGCCTTCCTGCCCAAGCAGATTCTCCTGAGGGACTCTGCAGTTGTCAAAATACAGTTTGCCGGTATCTGATGCCCGCCACATCATTTTACCACGGCTGGGTTCCGAAGTAAAGCCCGGTGTGCCTTTCTCAATAATGATGGCGGAAAGTTTTTTCCTACCCTTGTTCTCACCGGTAACCGCCTGGAGGGTTATCCCACCGGATATGGGAGAGGCTGAGTTCGTGATATGTGTTTTGGATCCGTTGATAACCCAATAACCATTCTCCAGTTTTGCGGTTGTTTCAGACCCCATGGCGTCCGACCCTGCATTCTCTTCAGTAAGACCAAATGCCCAGGTCTTTTCACCCGTGCAAAGCGGTGGCACCAGATGCTTCTTCTGCGCTTCCGTACCATACTTCATGATGGGGGCAATGCCCAGGGAATTAACGGATGCCACTGTAGCCGCCTGGGAGCTGTCGATACGTGCCAGCTCTTCAACAATAATTATGTACGATAAGGTATCCAACCCCTGGCCGCCAAGCTCTTTGGGTACCTGGATCCCAAAGAAGCCCATGTCTCCCATCTTTTTTATCAGCTCTTCAGAAAAAACTTCTTCTTCATCCAGTTGCGCTGCCACAGGCTTGATCTCTTTCTCAGCAAAATCGCGAACTTTTTGGCGGAGCTCCTCATGGGTTTTCGTAAGAAAAGGATTATGTAACATCAATACAATAGTAAATTAAAACAAATAAATCTCTTACCTAACCAACAATTTATTCTTTGATACGGTTCTGTAAAAGTATAAATTTTTTTGTATCGAACAGGGAAAAGGTTATTCTGGTTCATTTGATAACAGGACAAGCGGGCCATTGTCTGCAACGGCTTTACCCGGTCGTGTCAAAACCTGTTTGACATATGCTTTGGCATTTGCCGTGATGCGGTTTTCCATCTTCATCGATTCAAGTATCAGCATGGTGTCGCCGTTGTTGACTTCGTCACCTGCTTTGACATTCACTTTGATAACGGTACCCTGCATCGGGGCTTTTACCAGCGTCTCTCCCTCCAGCTCCGGGTTTTGATTGAGGCTTGTCAGGGTTTCTTTCCCCAGATGGCGGGCAGGACTAACTTTTGCGCTAACGCCATCGTGCAGGAAAAGAATTTCACCATTGACTGCCTGGTAATAAAGCGTGTAAATATGTCCGTCTTTTTCCATGCGTATGCGGTGTGCGTCCCTTTCCAGAAGACGAAAGATCATGCGCCGGTCATCAACGCAAATACTCATTTCGTTTGGATTGTGATAAAAGTAGCGTTGCTGAACCTGCTGATCATTGATCATGAGGTTGGTGACTGGCAGTAAGCGCCAGCAGCCCAGCTGATGCCAGATATTTCCGGCATCATGATGATTTTCCGGATGGGCAAACAGGAAAGCCATGGCAAGCAGGTTTTTTGTGGCTTCTTTGTTTTGTTCTTCACGCTCCAGGAACACTTCCTCCATTGATAGCCTGGTGTGAGCAGTGCCTTCAATAAAAGTTTTTGCATGGAGAAGGTCTGCAAGGTAGGCGATATTGGTATGGACACCCAGCAGCACATAGTCTTTCAGATGGCGTATCAGCTTTTTCCGGGCGGTCTCCCGGTTTCCCGCATGACAGATAACCTTGCTGATCATCGGGTCAAACATTCCGTGGATGTCGCCTGTTCGTCCCAGACTGGTATCGACACGCAGGCCATTGCCTTCAGGTACTTTATGTAACAATACCTCACCGGGCGAAGGAACAAAGCTTTTGGAGGGATTTTCAGCATATATCCTGGCTTCTATGGCATGCCCCGACAGGGTGATGTCCTCCTGTGTAAAGGGCAGTGACCTGTCCATGGCAATATTGATCTGTTCTTTAACGATATCGATTCCGGTTATCATCTCTGTTACGGCATGTTCGACCTGTATGCGGGTGTTCATCTCCAGGAAGAAGAAATCGTTATCCTGCACCAGGAATTCGATTGTTCCTGCATTGGTATATCCGATTTGTTCGGACAGCAGACGGGCCGCGTGCGTGAGCTGCCCACGCATTTTATCTGTCAAACCCGGGGCAGGGGCTTCTTCAATGATCTTTTGATGGCGGCGTTGCAGGGAACAGTCTCTTTCATAGAGCGAGACGATATGACCATGGTGGTCGGCCAGGATCTGTACTTCAATATGACGCGGTCCTGGTAAAAACTTCTCAATATACACTTCTCCGTTACCGAAGTAATTTTTGGCTTCGCGCTGTGTCGCCTCCAGGGCTTCCGCAAGCCCGGATGATGAATCTATGATCTTCATCCCTTTTCCGCCACCACCGGCAGCTGCTTTCACCATAACAGGATACCCTATTTCTCCGGCTTTATCCATCAATGTCTGGAGATCGCCGGTGGCGCCTTCAATCACAGGGATGCCAATTTTCTGTGCCGTTATCCTGGCTTCTGTTTTATTTCCCATCAGCCGGATGGCTTCATCTGATGGACCAACAAAGATAAGCCCCGCCTCTCTGACGGCTTTTGCAAAGCCAGGGTCTTCCGATAAAAAACCGTATCCGGGATGTATGGCATCTGCCTGATGTCTGGTGGCCGCCGCAATAAGCTGGTCATGATTCAGATAGGTGTCAGATAACCTGCTTCCTTCAAGCAGCACATGTTCGTCTGCCATCTTTACATGCAAAGCTTCCGCATCATAGCTGGTATGAACAGCTACCGTCGCAATACCCATCCGCTCCAGTGTTTTGAAAATACGGACAGCAATCTCACCACGATTGGCCACCAATACTTTGTTAATCTGTTTCATGCCTTTCCACTTTTTGTCCATTCCGGTTTCCGTTTTTCCAAAAATGCCTGCATACCTTCTTTTGCCTCCTGATGTTGTCTGACCTTCTTTAACGCCCGCGCATTTTCATCAAAAAGCGTCTGCGTCAGCGGCTGGCCGGCAACACTGAGAATAAGCTCTTTGCATGCCTGCAAGGCCATAGGGCTGTTTTGTAAAAGTTCCTGTGTCAGATGATTTATTTCGTCCTCAAGGCGGTTGTCTTCAGCAATGATATCTACCAGGCCGGCCTGCCGGGCTTCTGTTGCATGAATCTGTTTTCCTGACAACATGAGCCGCCGGGCATTAAATTCTCCCGTACGCCTGATCACATATGGCGAGATGGTGGCAGGAATTAATCCCAGCTTTACCTCGCTAAATGAAAAAAGTGCACTGTTGATGGCAATCACAAAATCAGCAGCCGCCATTATACCCAAAGCGCCCCCCATGACATGGCCATGGACAACGGCTATCAACGGTTTATTAAAGGAATAGAACGTATGAAACAGATTGGGTAGCAGGGAATCAGGCTCTTCTTCCGGTTTCAGGTTGTCGTTATGCATCCAGCCAAGATCGGCCCCGGCACAAAATGCTTTCCCTTCCCCCCTGATAATAACAGCTCTAAGCATTTCATCCTTCTCCAATTGCTTCATCAGTCCGATCAGTTCCACGGCCATGGTATAGTTGATCGCATTCCGCTTTTCGGGTCGGGATAACCAGATGGTGCAGATATGATCCTCCATCTGCGCAACAATATATTGTGTGTCACCCATGTTCGTTCTACCTGTCATCTGTTTATTATTTTGCAAAAATGTCGAAATGTCTAAAAGTCACCCCTTCGGGGTTTTGGTTTCGTTCGTGTTTCCCTTTTTTCTATAATCGTTTCATCCCTTCGGGATTTCCCACATCTTTGTGTCTTTTCTTTGTGTTCTTCTTGCCTTAGTGGTTTTTTTTCACCACAAAGGCATAAACACGAAGTTTTTCTCTTCTTCCAGCTTCCAGCTTCGAGCTTCGAGCTTTTTTTCTCCTTTCTTCCAGCTTTTCCGATAAATAGCGACTGCTGTTACATTCGGTAGACCCCGCTGGTGGGGGAGTCGAATACGCGATTCAGGGAAGTGGCAATACATAAAGCGATGACTTCCCTGGTTTGCATAGGTTCAATGATTCCGTCATCCCAGATTCTGGATGAACTATAGTAAGCAGAACCTTCCTTTTCGTATTTTTCAAAAATAGCGGCTTTCATATCTTCAATTTCTTTGGGGTTAGGTTCCTGGCCTTTTGCCTGCAGTTGTTCTACTTTCACCTGTGCCAGCACATTGGCGGCCTGTTTGCCACCCATGACCGAGATACGTGCGTCAGGCCACATAAACAAAAAGCGTGGGTCAAATGCCCTTCCGGCCATGGCATAGTTACCGGCACCATAAGATCCGCCGGTGATGACGGTGAACTTGGGCACGGAAGCATTCGCCACAGCGTGTACAAGTTTGGCTCCATCGCGTGCCAGGCCTGCGTTTTCGTATGCCTTGCCCACCATAAAGCCGGTGATGTCCTGTAAAAAGAGGATGGGTACCTTCCGGAAGGTACACAGTTGAATGAAATGGGTTCCTTTCAGGGATGATTCGGCAAAGAGTACCCCGTTATTGGCAATGATTCCTACCGGATACCCCATTATATGGGAAAATCCGGTCACGATCGAAGCGGCGTATCTGGCTTTGAACTCATGAAACCGGCTGCCATCTGTGAGGCGGGCAATGATTTCATAAGGGTCTGTTTGCCTTTTGGGATCTTTTTCAAGGATGCCCGGTAATTCCTGTGGGTCGTACAATGGCGCTTCCGCCTGCCGGATGTCAAGCTTCTGTTTTTCAGCAGGTTGCAGAGTCTCAAAAATGCTGCGGCAGATAGAGAGGGCATGTTGATCATTTTCTGCAAAGTGGTCGGCTACACCTGATTTGGTGGTATGTACCTCTGCGCCACCAAGCTCTTCCGGAGTTACTTCTTCCCCGGTGGCTGCTTTCACAAGTGGCGGCCCGCCGATAAAGATGGTCCCCTGGTTTTTTACAATAATGGTTTCATCACTCATGGCCGGTATGTAAGCGCCACCTGCCGTACAGGAACCCATCACGATCGCAATCTGGGGGCATCCCTGCGCAGATAGCCTTGCCTGGTTGTAAAAGATACGGCCAAAATCATCACGGTCCGGAAAAACTTCCGCCTGGTTTGGCAGGAAGACACCGCCTGAATCTACCATATACACGCAAGGAAGGTGATTCTGCATCGCAATCTCCTGGGCGCGGATGTGTTTGCGGATGGTTTCCTTTACATAGGTACCCCCTTTTACCGTGGCATCATTGGCAATGATGATGCTCTCTTTGCCCTGAATGATGCCTATGCCGGTAACAATCCCGGCTCCCGGAAAACTGTCGTCATACTGGCCATAAGCGGCCAGCGTGGATAATTCCAGAAAAGGGGTGCCCGGATCAATCAACAGGTCAATACGCTCACGGGCAAGCAGTTTATCCCTGGAACGGTGTTTCTCTATTGCCTGTGGAGGACCTCCCTGCATCACATCCTCCAGGATGCGGCGATGTCGCTCCAGAATCTTTCCGTAATGTTTCTGATTATCCTGATATTCCGGACTGTCTGTTTTTATAGTTGATGTAATGGTATACACGGTGCCAATTGTTATGTTATATATAGTGTGAAACGTGTAAGATATGATTCTGCTGCTGTTGATGAACAGCTGTTACAACCTGCCCATTTTTTTCCACAGACGCCGGGCCTGAATCTTTGATTCATAGATCACCTGATCTTCATCAATGGTTTGAAGTTGTCTGTCTTTGACCACCAACTTTCCATTGGCGATTACATCTTTGATATGGACTGATGAAAGGCCAAACACAAAATGTCCCGGAAAATTGTCTGTGTTAATGTCTGTAGGGCCGTCATAATCGATGACGACCAAATTGTTATCACCGTCGCCGGAAAAGTTGTTTTCCGCCGTGTATCGATGGATGTTACGGAAACGCTTATAAGCGGTCATAAAGTCGATATTGTCGTTTAATTGACCGGTAAAGAAGGCGGCCCTGGCACTTCTGATCATATCGCTGTGCATCCCGTCGGTACCCAGCATGATGTTGTCCCTAAGCCCTTCGCCGCTGAAACTGCCTACCTTGTTTTTCAGGTTGCTCTCCATGTTTTCGGTGATCCGGCAGGGTTTGTTGTGTAAGATCCGGCGTTCATGCGCATCAAGGTGAAGACCATGTACCAGGATTGTCTTCGGCGATTCAAGGATGCCGGCTTCATCCAGTCTTTTGGTTACCCGCATTCCATATTGCTCGAGACAGTGTTCCTGGTCGTATATCCCTTCGGCAAGATGCATGTGGACGCCTGAATCGAAACGTTGCATAAGATCTGTTGCCCCTTCAAGGGTTTCCGGTCCTACTGTAAAAGAGGCATGTAACCCGACCAGGCCCTGCCGCTGCTTCAGGTAACGCTCGGTCTCCCGGAGGCCTTTTAATGCTTTCTCAGGACCGCCACGGTCGGTGGCTTCGTAGCACAACAAGTGATTAACACCTACTTCATCAAAAGCTTCTGCGATGATATCGAGTGAGCCCTCAATGCATTCAGGGGAAGCATGATGATCTGTCACAAACGTTGTACCCGCTTTGGCTGCACTTATGGCAGTAGCCAGCGCACTGTAGCGAATGGATTCTTCATCGAGGTTTTTATCCAGTGTCCACCAGATATACTGCAGAATCTCACGGAAATTTTCCGGTTTTTTCGGGGGTGGCGGCATACCCCTCGCCAGGGCTGAATACACATGATGATGCCCACTTCCGAATGATTTTGTCACCAGTTTGCCTGTGCAATCCAGAACATGATGTTCTTCTTCTTTAACAGCTTCAGCATTTGCATCCAGAAAACGGATTGCACCGTCTACACCCTCTTCAGCAAGGATATCCGTCCTGGTAAACTCGAGTGTATCCCACTGTATAAAGGTTCCATTTTTTAATAAGATGCCCATTTCGTTCCCTTTTTGATTTAACAGATCTGATGCCCTTATTCAATAACCCGCCCATTTTAATCTTTACCGGCAAAATTACATATTCAATGGCAGTTTTGTACGTTTTTTATCGTCAAAGGCCATGTAAGCATTGACTGTGGCGGCAGCTGTAGGTACCATACCGATCTCACCAATACCTTTGGCGCCATAAGGGCCGTTTGGGTCTTTTTCTTCTATGCCGATCACCTTAACGGGAGGCATTTTGTTGGCTCGCAGGATGCCCAGGTCTTTGTATGTGTCGTTCACCAGCACCCCGTCTTTCATGGGTAGATCTTCTGTCAGTGCATACCCCAGACCCATATGAACCGAGCCTTCTATCTGGCCTTCAAACAACATCTTATTCATGATCTTCCCGGCATCATGGGCTGCGATTACCTTGCTGACCTTCCCTTCATCGTTTAGAACCACTACCTGAGTGGCATAACCATAGGAAAAATGAATGTAAGGGTCATCGATGTTTTCGCCGGGTTTGCTCGTCCAGTCACACACATATTTCCCTTTATATGTTCGACCGGCCAGTTTTTTCAGGTTTTCCGCATCAGGCTTACTTCCAATGTCCTTCTTCAGACTTTTGGCCGCATCGATGATGGCGTTTCCCAGCAATGCTGTACCCCTTGAAGAGGTGGTCATGCCTGTGGGCACACCTGCACTGGTGTCAACCAAAACGTCCATAACACCAGGATCGATGCCCGTTTCCTGATGCAACGTTTGAATGGCCATGGTGTGTACACCCTGTCCCATTTCTGTCCAACCATGGTGAATGAGTACCTTTCCCTCTCCTGTAATTTCAATTTTGACCTCACTGTCATCGATCATGCCATTGCCCACACCACTGTTTTTGATGGCACAGGCAATACCCGCGTACCTTGCTTTTTGGAAATCGTCTTTTACAGCCAGCAATGTCTTCTTCAAGCCTACGCCCTTGAGCGCCTGACCTGTTGCAGTTTTTGCGCCATCTTCCAGGGCGTTGTTGTAACGGAATTCCCATCGATCGAATCCGCCCTGCCGGCATAAATCATCGATACAGCTTTCCAGGGCAAAGATGACCTGTGGGACCCCAAAGCCCCTCATGGCGCCAGAAGGAATGTTGTTGGTATAGATTGTTTTGGCGCTGATGTCGGCGGCAGGAATGATATATCCGCCGGTTGCATGCCCTACAACCCGTTCCATGACCTTGGTCCCAACCGAGGCATAAGCCCCTGTGTCTCCAAATGCATCCATGCGGATAGCGGTCAATTGGCCTTTCTCGTTACATGCAACCTGCATATCCATAAATACCGGATGGCGCTTGGGATGCATGCGGATCGACTCCTGCCTGGTGAGATGTACCTTTACCGGTTTTTGCAGCAACCAGGCAAAAAGGCCGGCATGACCCTGGACACTCAAATCTTCTTTTCCGCCAAAGCCACCACCGTTGGGTACCAGCTGAACGACCACATGCTTTTCCGGTATGTCGAGGATCGCTGCCAGCTGTTTACGGTCTACATATACGCCCTGACCCTGACTGTAAAGACGGATGCCCTTCTTTTCAGGCAATGCCACCGCGGCTTCGGTTTCGAGGAAGGCATGTTCCACGCGTTGCGTCTCATACCTGGATGCAGAGACATAAGCGGCTTCCTGAAAGGCTTTGTCTGCATCACCCTGCCGGATCCTGCAATCCTCCAATACATTTGAACGGCCTGGATGTACCTGTGGACTGCTGTCTTTGGCAGCCTCGAAAACATCGGTAACCGGATCAAGCGCATCGTAGCTAACACGGATCAGTGAAGCTGCCTGTCTGGCAATGCTTTCAGATTCTGCGACTACGCCGGCGATAACATCACCCCTGTACCTGGTGACTTCCCCGACATCTATCATCATTGGCCAGTCCTTGAAAATCAGTCCGGTCATGCGTTCACCTGGAATATCTCTGGCGGTATACACCCCGGCAACACCTTCCATCGCTATGGCAGCGCTGGTATCAATATTCTTGATCTTTGCCCGCGGATGGTCGCTGAATACAAGTGCACCATGCAACATGCCCTTAAAACGAAGATCATCTGTGAATGGTCTTTCACCCAGAGCGGTTTCAACTGACTGGTATTTCGGATAGGGGGCTCCGACCTTCGCCGATGAATGGCTTTGCGTGGGTAATGGTTGTTTCAGGTTTATTCGCAAGGCCTCTTCAATGGCATCCACAATTTTTATGTAGCCTGTGCAGCGGCAGAGGTTGGGATTGATTGCCCGGATGATCGTATCGCGAGATAGAAGTTCATCGTGTTGGAACAATTGTTTGGCCCGCATAATAAAGCCCGGGGTGCAGAACCCGCATTGCACAGCTCCCTTTTCGGCAAATAGCTTGCCGATCATGGTACGGAACGCTTCCGGCAGTCCTTCTGTGGTGATAATGTCGGCACCGCTAAGGTCTGAGAGTTTCGTACGACAGGCCAGCTTTGCCTTCCCGTTGATCTCAACGGTGCAGGCGCCGCAACTCCCTTCGCCGGAGCAGCCGTCCCGGACAGAGAAGTTGCCCTTGTCCCGCAGATACTCCAGAAGGCTGCGGTCATCGTTCTCAGAACAACTGTATACCCCGTTGTTAATGGTGAATGTTATCATTGTTTGACTTATATATAATTGTGTTCTCTGAACATTGCACTAGTGACCATCCATTGCCGTTTAGCCTCATTTATAACGCTGTAATAATTTATTTAAGGATGCGATATCCGGGGATATGGGTTCCGGAGGCTGAACCATTTTTTCAACAGCCTTGAGATCCTTGAGTCCGCTGCCTGTGACCATGACCACATTATGCGATCCTTCATGGCATTTTCCTTCCCTGTGATATGCCAGGAACCCGGCAAAGGCAGCGGCTGCTGCAGGCTCTCCGAAGACACCTGTGTTTGCGGCCATTGAAGCCGAAGCCGACAATATTTCATCATCGGTAACAGTGATCCATTCTCCGCCGTATGATTGCAGGTATTGTGCAGCCATAAAAAAGTTTCGGGGGATATCCACCGAGATGGAGTCTGCGATGGTGTCACTTGTCTCACTTCTGAAATCATCACGACCGATATTTCTCACAAGATTGCTACTGGTCGATGCCTGAACAGCCACCATGACAGGCATTTTTTCTATGAGCCTCAATTTGTAAAGATCTTCAAAGCCTTTGTATATTCCGGAAATGATCACACCATCTCCTACAGGTATAAATATGCGATCCGGCAGCTTGCCGTTCATCTGGTCATAAAGTTCAAAAGCGGCTGTCTTCTTCCCTTCAACGGTGAGCGGGTTATACCCTGTATTGCGATTGTACCAGCCATATCTGGCCGTGGCTGCTACACTCAGGTCAAAGGCCTTGTCGTAGTTGCCTTTAACTGGTACGATCTGTGCCCCATACATCATGATCTGACTGAGCTTCGCCTGGGGAGCGGTGGCAGGAACCATTACGACGGCCCGTTGACCCTGTGATGCACATATGCCGGCCAGGGAGGATCCTGCATTGCCGGTGGAAGCTGTTACAATGGTATCTTTACCGTTTTCCCTGGCGTATGCCGATACCAGGGCAGAGGCCCTGTCTTTGTAAGAGAGGGTTGGGTTTTGTGTGTCATCTTTTATATGCAAATGAAAAGGCAGTGACTTTCCGTCCAGGGAATCAAAAACATAGAGGGGTGTCTTTCCGATATGCAGGGGCGGCAGGGATGTCAGGTCTTCTATGGGGAGCAGGTCAATAAATCCCCTGTTTTGTAAATCATGAAATGACAGGCTCCTTTTTTGCAGGCTTTCATAATCATATAAGGTTTTTAGGATGCCCGCCGGCGGAGCCATTATTGTGTTATGCCTGCTGCAGGAAGGGCATAAATATTGCTCGCTGTCAGACGTTTCCAGTGATTGATCGCATGTGATGCATGTAAATAAGTGTTTTTTCATATATGTTATCCAAAACCATTTCAACGAAGTATATGACCAATTTATTAAAATTTAGCGACACGAAGCATGCTTTTTTTTGGGAAAGTTGCCTTTTGATATAATTTTCCCCCGTTTTTGTTACCTTTGTTAGTAAACCGAGCTTATTGAAGATGGTTACTTATCCCTGATGCCCGGTGGTGTTTTGGTATATAATCTCTTGTCTTCAGTGTTGAACATTATTATAACATTCGTCATTTCTAAAGATAAGCTTTGATTATGGTCAGAATCGCGTTTATTCTATTGTTTTTTCTTATTTCCGGCTCTGTGTCGGCTAATGGGTATTTACCGTATGATAACAGTCACATAACCAATATTGAGGGTTTAAAGATCCATTATCGTCACTGGGAGGCAGATGCAGAGAATCCGAAGGGCAGTTGCCTGCTGATCCATGGTTTTGGTGCTTCAACCTTTTCCTGGGAACAGGTTGCCGATAGCCTTCAGCAGCGGGGTTTTGATGTTGTTGCGATAGATCTGCCTCCATTTGGGTACAGCGACAAGTCGGCACATATAAATCAGGCGGTTACAGCACATGCCAGACGTTTACAAACTTTCATTCACGAGACGTTCCCTGGCAGATCCTGGCATATTGCCGGCCATTCGATGGGAGGGGCCGCGGTTCAGGCATACGCCTTGTTATATCCGGAGGACCTTGAAACCGTTACATTTGTTTCTGCGGCCCTTTTCACCTCGCTTCCAAGGTCTGAATCTTCTGCCAATGCCTTGCTGCGTTTATCTCCTGTCCATTTTTTACTTGGGGAGTTTGCTGAGGAGTGGCTGCTCACAGATTCAAACATTGAGAGGTTGCTGGCTTCAGCTTATGGGCAGGAGCCTTCAGAAGAACAGGTAAGGGCCTATCTGGATCCGCTGACTATACCCGGCACCATCAAGGCGATTCTGTCTGCACCTGCCTATCATGAATATACGGTCAGTCTTGATGCAGCTGATTTAGAAACCAGGTCATTGGCTATCTGGGGGGATGCCGATGAATGGGTGCCGGTGGAGTCCCGTGAGCAAAGCCTCAAAAAAATGCCTGATACTGAACTGATCCTGCTGGAAGACGTGGGACACAATCCCATGGAAACCCACTTCGAACAATTTATGGAAGCATGGATCCCCTTCCTGGAAAACCCGGCTGATAACAACTAATCACCTTACCTGTTCATTGCTGTCAGCTTTTCCCTCATGTTACATTGAATCCAGCAGACCTGTATCTTTATTGAATTCCTCGATGAGCTCATCCCAGCGTTCTGCCTGGTTGAATATGACTGGCCACAGATGCCTGTCATACCATTGTTGATTTAATTCCTCCAATGGTTTTTCCTGCTGCTCGATCCACGTAAAGTATTTAAGGTTGTGGATCGCCTGTTTATCGGGATAGGTTAGCTCTTTCATATGGTCGGTTGTGGTTCCCATCAGGCATTTTTCCAGGTCTTTGACCGCCTGTTTTTCTGTGTAAGCGCCTTTACTTTCATTCAGTTCATGCAGCCTTGACTGGTAAAGATCAGCTGAGTCGGTTGCTATGGAGAGGACAATATCATCCTCCGTCATCTCATAATATTTGGCTGTTTTGATGGCTGAGAGCAGATTGGCGATGCAGGAGATGCCAAGGAGGGGTAGTTTTTCAAGCTGACTGTCATCCAATCCGATGGAGCGCAGGTAAGCGTGGCCCTCTTTTTCATTGAACAGCCTGAAAAGGCGCATGCAATCCTCATCGTCAATGGCGGTTACCATGTCGGTATTTTTGACATTATGCACCCATGGCACATGCTTATCGCCGATGCCCTCTATCCGGTGTCCGCCAAAGCCATTTCGGAGAAGGGTAGGGCACTGCAGGGCTTCTGATGCAACCACTTTAACATGAGGTGCCATGTTTCTAAGGTAGTCTCCCCCGGCAATGGTTCCGGCCGACCCTGTTGCTGATACGTAAGCTGCCAGTGTGCTGTCGGGCGTTTTTACCTTGTTGAATACTTCTTCCAGGGCACTGCCGGTGATATTATAGTGCCATGCGGGATTCCCAAATTCGTCGAATTGATTCAGGATGACGCAATCCGGACGTGTGCGGCGAATGTCCCAGCAGGCATCATAGATCTCCTTCACATTGGATTCACATCCCGGCGTGGCCATTACCTCGCATCCAACCGTATCCCTCAGCCAGGAAAAACGTTCCTGGCTCATCTCTTCAGGAAGGATAGCCACGGCACTCGACCCCATCAGCTTGCAGTCGAAGGCACCGCCCCGGCAATAATTGCCGGTGGATGGCCATACGGCTTTGTGATAGGTGGGGTCAAAACTACCGGTGATGATGCGGGGAGCCAGACAGCCGTATGCCGCCCCCACTTTATGTGCCCCCGTGGGAAACCATTTGCCGACAAGCATCACAATACGGGCGTCAACACCTGTCAGCGTCTTTGGAAGTTCAATATAGTTTACATCTCCAAACAGGCCACCGTGATCCCTGGGTTCATTTTTCCAGGTAATGCGGAACAGGTTGAGAGGGTGCATGTCCCATAGTCCAATACCTGTAAGTTTCTCTTTGATCTTATCTGGGATACGCGATGGATCGCGTTGTTGCTCGAATGTCGGCAGGATAATTCCTTTCTCCCTGAAACGTTCAACGGCATTGCGTCTTGCCTTTTCATCCACTACCTTATCAATAGGTTTTATCATAGTCGTGTTTTTATTATCGGTTAGATGTTTCTGTTATTTTCTTTTTTGATGACATACCGGTGTTGTTATGGCGTAACCTGTTTGGCTCCCTCCAAAATAATCAGCATGGCAGCTGCCTCCCAAAGGCTTACCTCTTTCGCGTTTTCATTTAAAAAGTGTACATCCCGGATATGGAAATCCTTCTTGTCCAGTGTTGCGATGGCATCTTTTGTTTCAAAGGTGTACGTGTCTAACTTCTCCGAAAGGGTGAAGAGTTCTCCGGCCTTTTTCCCTATAAGGTTATTTGCCTTATTCAGACGGGAAAGGTAATACCCTTCATCTGAAGCATAAAACGATTCAATACTGAGATGAAGAGAGGGCTTCTCTTTATAGGGGGCGCTTTCGGTCGGGCAGAAGGTGTGACAATTTCCACAAGCGTTGCAGAAGTTGGCGATATTTAGTATCTGTGTCGTTTGTGTTACAGTAAAATGGTCATCATCCGAGATGCTGACGCCTTTTTCTTTCGATTTTGTTGCTTTTTGCAGCAAAATATTCAGTGGTTCGATGGTGTAGGCGTAGTTTGCCAGGTTTGGGCAAACGGTTACACAACTGTTGCAGAGCTCATCGCATTGCAGGCATCGCCGGGCTTCGTTGACAATTGCCTCTTCCCCGGCCGGGTGCTGAACCAGTTTAAAGTTTTTCCTGTCATGGAGGGGTAATTCCTCCAGGACCGGCGCAAATTCCCTTCGGGCTCTCTGCAGCATGATCTCTTCATGGCTGGGAGGGTTCGTTTTTGGCAATGTGGGTATACCATGTTGTACCCCGGCTGCCTGAAGTATTTCCTGAGCGGCTTTTCTGCCGTCACCAATGGCATTGATCGCCGTGGAAGCGCCCCGCATCAGGTCTCCGCCGATAAACACATTCTCCGCTTTTACCAGATAGCTGTTATTGCCTGTCTCCAGGTTGTCCGCTGTCAGGAAGTCCACATCCACCACTTGTCCGACAGCCGGAATGATGGTATCGCATGCAATACTGAACTCGCTTTTCTCTTTTCTTACCGGTTTCGGCCTTCCGGAATCGTCTTCCGCCTTCAGCTCCATGCATGTGCACTGAAGGGCTGTTACTTTTCCATCTTCTGTCTCGATTTTTTCGGGGCCTGTTTTTTGCAGGAACCTGACACCTTCCATGATAGCTGCTTCTATCTCTCCCTGGTCAGCCGGCATTTCGTAGATGGTGCGGCGGTAAACGATTGTAACGCGCCCACACTCTTCAACCAGGCGGTTGGCCGTTCTGGCTGCATCCATAGCTGTGTTGCCGCCACCGATGATGACGACATGTCTGCCGACCTTTACAGGTTCGCCTGCCCGGACGCGGAACAGGAAGTCCAGCGGATCCATAACCCCTTTTGCATTTTTCCCCTCAACAGGCAATGGCGCTGACAAAGGGGCTCCTGCACCGACAAAGATATGGTCGGATGTTTCGCGTAGTTTTTGAAACAGTGCTTTATCCACTTTGGTATCGAAATGAATGCGAACACCAAGAGATTCAATACGTTGCAGGTCTTTATCGATGGCCTCATCCGTGAGGCGAAATCCGGGTATCGCATACCGTATCATACCCCCGGCTTTGGAGGTACTTTCATATACATCAACCGGGCAACCTGAAAGTGCAAGGAAATAAGCGCATGATAAGCCGGCCGGACCTGCACCGATGATGGATACGTGATTGTTATTCGAAGGTGCCGGGCTAAGCTCCGGCTCATCCTGGCCGGATATGAAGCGTTTAACCTCACGGATCAGCAGGGGGTCATCATAATGAACCCGGGTACACTTATCCTGGCATAAGTGATCGCATATCATACCCGTAACGGCCGGGAATGGGTTGGTGCGCAGAATCGTTTCATGTGCTTTTTGGTAGTCCTTCTCGGCTGTAAAGTGCATGTATTCAGGGATATCCTGGTTTGTTGCACAAGTTTCGCGGCATGGGGCAGCGATGCAGTCAAAATAGCCCAACGGTCTTTTGGTCTTTATGTCCGGCGGGATCAGGTACTTTCTTTTATAGGCCGGATCGTTCAGCACTTGATCTGCATAACGTTTCAGGTTGTTAAGGGCTGCTTTATCGGCATTCTCGTTGTCAACCCCATCCTTTTTGGCCTCTGCAACAATCAGTCCGGCAATCGTTTCAGCACCGGAGGTATGTATATCCCGGGCTATTTGTTCCAGGTACTGCGGCAACCTCATCATGCCGCCGGGTTTAAGCAGGTCGGTGCAGGTAGTGACGGTTTTAAACCCCGATGCAAGCAATTTGCTGCTGTTGAACGCATCCGCTCCCCCGGAAAAGGATAGCGCCAGCCTGCCATCAAAATGATCCTGAAGCATGGCGGCAAGATTCACAGCCAGAGGATGCAGCGCCCGTCCGCTCATATACATGCTCTCAATGCTTTCACTAAAAAATGTTTTGTGGTTAACAGATTCCAGCGTATTGGTCATCTTTAAGCCAAACTCCAGTCCTTTCTGATCAGCGATTCCCAGCAGGTTTTCGATTATACCCAATGCATCATCGTACTGCAGATCGTGTGCAAAAGCCTGATCCGATACAGTGGTCGTAAATCCCAGTTTGTCATTTAATATGAAGCGTAGTTTTTCGGATCCGAGAAGCGTGGGGTTAAGTTTTACATAGGTATGAAGCCCCTTTTCTTTCATGAGATAGCCGGCAATATCTTCTATCTCGCCTGCGGGACAACCATGCATGGTTGACAGCGTCACATTGTTGGAGAGTTTCGCCGGTATGTCTATCTTGTCAATGTCCGGACAGATCTTGCGTACCTGGTTGATTTTTTCCTGCAGGGTGTCTGAGCAATCTTCCATCTGACTGAGAAACCATTGAACCTTCTCATTCAGAATGCCTTCCATGTCATAGCCTACACTGATATTGAAAAGCACGCCAGGGTCTGACACACGCCCGAAACGATGATTCAGGATGTGAATGATGATCCACGCATGCAGGTATTCTTCAAAGCTTTGCCGGATGTTTAATTCCTGTGACCATTCGCAGTTGTATCCTTCATCTTCCATGTCGATACATGGCTTGTCAATATCCAGTTCATCCAGGTGCTGAACAGTTTTTAATTCAATATAGCGGGCACCCAGCAGCCAGGCGGCTACAATATTCTGGGCCATTTGGCTGTGCGGACCGGCAGCTATACCCAAAGGCGTTTGTATGGGTTTTCCGAATACCGTTGCAGTCAACAAATCGGTATTGACCTTGCTTTTTTGCCCGGAAGGATTAAAAAACAAGGAGGACGGAATACCAAAATAACTATCTTTATTGTCGAGCTCGTTGAAAATAAGCTTCAACAGTTTGTTTAAAGGGATTGGGATCAGATGCTCAGACATAGCTGGTTGTTTATTTGGAAATACCGGAACTGTAGTGACATCAGGTCATTGCCTGACCGGGCAATGATAGAAATGGCAGTTACAACTTAACAAAATTAGAAAATGTTTTTCAAATGGCGGGAAAAGCTTTTTCGGCGATTATTTTAGCCGCTGGCAAATCTGAACGAATGGGCCGGCAGAAGTTATTGCTTCCTTTCGATGCAAGCCAGACTTTTGTTGAGCGATGTGTTGAGGTCTTTGCTGCGTTTGGGTGTGCTGAGATCATCGTAGTCGTGAACGAGCATGGCCTGAATAATATAGGCAGCATTTTACCGAAATGGCTGGCGAATATGAAAGTCGTTACCAATCACACACCTGGGAAAGGCCGTTTCGTTTCTTTACAGAAAGGGTTATTCGCATTAGAGCAACGCTGTCCGGTTTTTCTGCACAATGTTGACAGCCCGTTTGTTACCTGTGAAACATTGAAGCTGCTGACGCAGCATGCAGGTAAAGCCGATTATGTTCGTCCGGTTTATCATGGCGAATACGGACACCCTGTCCTGGTGTCACCCCATATTGTTCATGACTTGCTCTCCGAGGAGTCTGGTGACATCCATGTTCGAAAGTATCTTTCGAAGTATTCCCAATATTTTGTGGAGGTGGACAATCAGCTGATCCTGGCCAATATCAATACCCCTGATGATTATCACCATTATTTTTCGGGGTACAGGCGCAGCAATACCTTCTCGGGTGTCAGGGGCGCATCCGAGTCAGGTTTGTGATACGGGTTAAATGCCCGGATGGCATTATGCAGGGCAAAATAACCTCCGATACCATACATAAAGGGTGGTTCCCCGATGGCTTTGGAGCGCATGATTGCCGGTTTTGGCCCTTTTGCGGGCAGCGGAATACATGAAATGGTATCCGGCGTAAAATAAATATCAGGCACCTTGTAGGTAGACAAACTGTCTGAAAGAAGCTTCCCTTCCTTATTGTAGGCTACCTCTTCGAGCGTCATCCATGAAAGTCCCTGTGCAAGAGCCCCCTCAAGCTGTCCGGTGTCGATATCGGTATTCATGCTGTTACCAAAATCGTGTACGATCAAAACCTTCTCAAAATGGTAATACCCCCTCAGGCAGTCGAGCTTAACAACGATCAGGGCCGTACCGTATACGTGGTAGGCAAAAGGGTGTCCTCTGGCTGTCTGGTTGTCAAAATGAACTTTTGGGGTGGCGTAGTGTCCGTTTTCTGTCAGGCTGACCCTTTGTTGATGGGTTTTGGCAACCAGCTCCGTCCATGAAAGCTGAACAGGTTTTCCGTTCACCAGGACCCGCTCATTTTCCAGCGTGATTTGTTTGATACTGGTATCCAGCAAGTCTGCAGCTACCTGTCTGAGCCTGTTTTTAAGCTCGCGGCAGGCGATCCGGGCAGCATTCCCGTTCAGGTCTGCGCCGGAGCTGGCGGCGGTGGGGGAGGTGTTGCTGACACGGGTGGTATTCGTTGTTTCCAGTTTTACACGGTCGTGACCGATGGCGAGTGTGTCAGCCACGACCTGCAAGATCTTTGTGTTCACTCCCTGACCCATTTCCACTGCACCTGTGCTGACGCCCACGCTGCCATCCTGATAGATATGAACAAGCGCCCGGGCCTGGTTCATTTGTTTGTTGGTGAAAGAGATGCCAAAGCAGATTGGCATCATCGCCATGCCTTTCTTGAAAAGGCTGTTCTGCTCATTGAATGCCTGTACCTCTCCGGCGATTTTTTCAATGCCAAATGACTTATCGGCCAGCTTATAACACTTCCCGATGTTTACATCTTTAGCCTGCTGTCCGTATTGAAAATAATCCCCTTCCTTCAGGAAGTTTGCCCGCTGAATATCCCTTGCCGGCATGTTCAGTTCTCCGGCGGCCTTTGCGATGGCCGATTCGATGATGAACATCCCCTGGGGGCCGCCAAAACCGCGGAAGGCTGTGTTGGGCGGCAGGTGCGTTTTGCAGCTGTAGGCTGTTACCTTTGTGTTGGGAATGTAATAGCAGTTGGTGGAGTGGAACAGGCTGCGCGCCAGGATAGCCGGAGACAGGTCAGCTGCAGCTCCCCCGTTTTGGTAAAAGCTGGCCTGATAGGCAATGATTTTCAGGTTTTTATCCAGCCCGATTTTATAGTCGGCGCTATAGGGATGGCGTTTCCCGGTCATCTTCATGTCATCCAGACGGTGCAGGATGATCTTAACAGGCCGTTCCAGATGATACGTCGCCAGCGATGCCATGCAGGCATAGGCTGTGGCCTGGTCTTCCTTACCGCCAAATCCGCCACCCAGGCGGGTAACATCCACCTCAAAACGGTGCATGGGTAAGCCCAATACGCGTGCGGCTGTTTTTTGCACATGGGTAGGTCCTTGCGTGGAGGATAGTATCTTTATGCTGCCGTTCTCCTTTAATCCGGCATAGCTGCCCTGGGTCTCAATATACAGATGCTCCTGTGCTCCCGACTCAGTTTTCCCTTCGATGATATGATCGCATTGCGACCAGGCCTGCTCAATATCGCCAGTTTGGAAAGTCGACGGACTGATCAGGAACATGCCTTTTGCAAAAGCCTCCCTGGCATCTGTGACCGGGTCATATGCTTCGATATCCACCTGGATTTTTGCGGCCGCTCTGCGTGCTGTATGCTCGTCTTCTGCCACTACCAGGGCAATTGGCTGCCCCTGGAAACTCACCAGGTCATCAGCAAACAGGACTTCGTCACCCACAATGCCGCCGATTTGGTTTTCGCCCGGGATATCGCTTGCTGTAAAGACTGCCTTCACCCCGGCCGTGGCAGTTGCTCCGGATGTGTCCAGCCTGTTTATACGGCCATGGGCAACCGGGGAGGAAAATACGGCGCCGAAGAGTGTTCCTTCAAGTACGGGAACATCATCAACGTAAATGGAACGACCGGTAACATGGGCTATGGAATCAATATTTTTCATAACTGTTTCTGACTTTTTTGAGCAGGATGCTTCAATAGTGCGTCTTCATCAATCTGTTTGGGGAACAATGTCAGGAAGTGCGCGTACAACAGTTGCCGGGCGAGCAGCTTTTTATACTCTTTGCTGCCTCTGATGTCTGAAATAGGGGATATTTCCTGCATCAACAGCTTGCCGGCTTCCCTGACCGTTTCCGTATTGGGCTTGCGGCCAGTCAGGAAGCGGCCGGTCTGATGCAGGTATTTCGGAACAGGAGCTACACCGCCGAGCGAGAGATGCGCCCGTGTGATCTTGTCGTGATCCAGCTCCAGCGAGATGGCGCTGTTCACACTGGCAATGTCGAGGGTGTTGCGTTTACTGACCTTCTCAAAATTAAAAAAGCTGTTATTCCCGGGCAGCTGAAAGGACAGCTCGAAGATAATTTCACCCGGCCGGAGGTCGAGCTTCTTATAATCAAGGAAGAACGATTTGAGATCAACTTCACGTTCGTCCTCATCTTTTAGGTTTTTTAGCTTTAATCTGGCATTCAGGGCCAGGAAGAAGACCACCAGGTCAGCGATGGGGGAGGCATTGCCAATATTGCCTCCCAGGGTCCCCATATTCCGGATGGGTTCTGATGATATCAGTTTAAAGTATTTTTTCAGATGGGGAAAACAGGTATTCATGATGTCCGACTCCATGATGTCGGTGGCGGTGGTACCGGCACCGACGATGCAATGGCCATCCCTGGTGATGATGCCTTTGAGCTCCTGCCGGTCAAATAGCAGGACAGGGTCCGTTTCTGCTGCCTCTTCCGGATGTTGCACCATGAGGTCGGTACCTCCGGCTACCATCATAGGACTGTCGGCTTGCTTGCTATCTGTAGGCTGAAGCTCAGAAAGACGTCCGGGGATACCGGTGAAGTAAGCGGGGAGGTAACCCTGTTCCACCAGCCAGCCTATCGGGTCGTCCGTGTCTTTGTGTTCCAGCATGACAGATACTGTTTTGGCTGCATCCCTGATGGACCGGTAGCCCGTGCAGCGGCATATATTGCCATTCATGGAATCAATGGCTTTTTCAAGGCTGGAGGGTTTGTTCTCCATGGTATGTCCGGTGAGGGACACGATAAACCCCGGCGTGCAAAAGCCGCATTGGGTGCCCCCATGGTCGACGAAAGCCTTTTGTGCCGGGTTGAGACGGCTGCTGTTCAGACCTTCAATGGTGACGATATGTTTTCCGGCCGCGTTTCCCAGTGGTGTCAGACAGGAGACGATGGTCTGGTACTCCATCTTGTTGCCCACCAGTCTTCCTTCGAGAACCGTGCAAGCGCCGCAGTCTCCTTCGCGGCAGCCGATCTTGGTGCCGGTCAGGCGCTCCCCGTAACGGATAAAGTCGAGCAATGTGGTGCCTGACCTGGCTTGGGTGCTTATGGTTTGGTTGTTAAGGATAAATGAGGTCATGAATATCCTTTGTGTTTATTACTAAGGTTTTACATTAAATTAAAGCGATGAAAACGATCGTAAAAGTAAAAAATAGCACGGTAATTTGTTTGCTATACTGCTATATAGCGCATTAGCCATGTCTGTTAAAAAGATTTTTCCATGCTGCACGGTAAAGATATCAAAAAGATTTCGGAATAAAAACCCGATTTTCCCTCCCCCCGTGGTTTGAATCGGATTTTATACTGAGTTTCACTACTTTTGCGTTATCAGTCACTTATATCCACTGAAGCCTAATACTGGTAAGGCTTGCAGGTTTTTTTGGGCTGTTTTTGATATCAGAATTAAGAGGTTTTTCAAGAAGCTGACTAAGAAATACCCATCTCTAAAAACTGATTTGCAATTGCTGGTTGAAAAGCTTTCAGAAAACCCGGAAACAGGTATTCCTTTGGGTAATTAAAGTCAAAGCTAAAACAATGGATTTTTTGAAGCATTTTCGTTATTTTTGTATTAAACAATCTTATACAGGATAAATAGTAAAGACAATGAAACAATTGACCATAAATATCAGCGACAATAAATACCAAACATTTTTGGAGTTTATAAAAACATTGGATTACGTGGAAGTACCGGAGGCCGATAAAGAATCATTGAGTGAACTGCAAAACAGCCTTAACCAGGTTAAAATGATGCAAGATGGTAAAATAGAAAAACAAAATGCACAAGATTTTATAGATGAGCTATAAAGTTTATCCTACACCTGACTTTAAGAGGTTTTTCAAAAAGCTGCTTAAGAAATACCCATCACTAAAACCTGATTTGCAATTGCTGGTTGAAAAGCTTTCAGAAAACCCGGAAACAGGTATTCCTTTGGGTTATGGTATTTACAAGATACGTTTGGCAATCAGTTCGAAAGGTAAAGGAAAAGCTGGCGGCGCAAGGGTGATAACTTTTATAGTGTACAAAGAAAATGAAGTCTATCTTGTTTATATTTACGATAAAAACCAACTGGAAAATATCACTAAAGAGCAAATTTTGAAAATGCTGCGACAAGCGGGGTTGATTGAGTAAAGCTTCTTATTACTTGTCATTTTTTCGTTACATATAAAACTTACAGCAAGCTGGAAATTATTAATGTCCCCATACCCATCTATTGGCTAATCAGTATATATGCCCGGTTAATCCACTGCCTGTGCCTGCTGTTCCGGCAGATGCACATCCAGCTGCGGGAACGGAATACTGATGTCTTCATCAGCAAAGGCTTTATATACCTTCTCCCGGATCTCAAAGCTCAGCGGCCAGAAATCGACTGATTTAGCCCAGGCCCTGACGGAAATATCCACAGAGCTGTCATTCAATTCGGAGAGGAAGATCATGGGCTCCGGGTCTTTTAATACCCGTGGATCATTCTCTAAAAACTTCCTGAGAACAACACTGACTAAAACTCCCAAAAAACCCCTGAGTGAAGGATCAACCTCGCGTTTTTCCATGAGATTATTAAGGATATGGCTGATTTTCCTAACAATCCAGAAGCCCACGATGAGGATAATTATGGCTGCGATGAGTCGGAGGCCGTAATAGATAACAAAGACGCCAAGAGCTTCCATAAGACTTTCGATATTGAACTGATTTGGAAATTTCCCATCGTTATACGTTGTTAGATTATAATGGCTTATAAAAGGTTTGGTTATCTGTGGACATGGATTCGCATGTATAAATGTATAAAAATATTTTTTTGTGGCGATTATCTTTGGCTGGATACTTTATCTTATGATGAGCCCGATAGCGGTTTCAATATTTCGCTATATTTGGTGCCGTTAATAAGTCAAAAAGTTATTTCTTTACGGTTACAACGGTTAACACCTTACTTATGTATATTCATACGATTGACTGGCTTATTATCAGCGCTTTTTTGCTGATCAGTATGGGCATCAGCATCTATTTATCGGGGCGGGCTTCACGAAGTACCAGTGAATTTTTCCTTAGCGGGCGCAAGTTGCCCTGGTACATCGCGGGCACCAGTATGGTGGCAACCACCTTTGCTGCCGACACACCGCTGGCGATCACGGAGCTGGTTGCAGAGCGGGGCATCAGTGGTAACTGGCTTTGGTGGAATATGCTGCTGGGTGGTATGCTGACCGTATTCTTTTTTGCACGTTTGTGGCGACGTTCCAATATCCTGACCGACACTGAATTTGTGTCAATTCGCTACTCGGGACGGTCAGCCCGGTTTCTGCGAGGTTTCCGGGCCATTTATATTGGGATTTTCATGAATGCCATTGTGATGGCCTGGGTAAATCTGGCGATGGTCAAGATCCTGGAAGTGATGTTTCCCGACCTTACCCTCTTTGGGTATGCAGGCATTACCTTAGCCGGGATATACTTTAGTGCCCACTTGCTGGTAGTTGGTGCTATGATGGGCTTTGTTGCACTCTATTCAGCCATCTCAGGGCTCTGGGGCGTGACAATCACAGATACCTTACAGTTTTTCCTGGCCATGGGCGGGAGTATTGTGCTTGCCATCATAGCGCTCGACCACGTTGGTGGTATGACAGGGCTTCAGGCCCAGCTGGCCGATAAACGGTGGGTGTTTGATTTTTTCCCGGTGGTGGAGGCCGGAGAGGATAGTGTGTCGGGGACAGGTATGTTGAAAATGAGTGTCGTTGCGCTTGTGGCTTATCTGGGAGTGCAATGGTGGGCCAGCTGGTATCCCGGCTCTGAGCCTGGTGGTGGGGGGTATGTTGCCCAGCGTATGATGTCGGCCAAAGATGAGAAGCATGCATTGCTGGCAACGTTGTGGTTTCAGGTGGCGCATTTTGCCATCAGACCCTGGCCCTGGATTATTGTAGCACTCACCGCGCTGGTGCTCTATCCCGAAGAACCGGATAAGGGGGCTACTTATGTGATGGTGATCCGTGACCTGCTTCCTTCCGGTCTCCTCGGATTGCTACTTGCCGCCTTTGTGGCTGCCTATATGTCGACCATGTCATCGCAAACGGTATGGGGGGCCTCTTATGTGGTCAATGATCTCTTCCGGCCTTTTATCCGGCCGGGTGCTACAGAGAGGTATTATGTCGGGGTATCCCGCTGGACAACTATGTTGCTGATGGTCTTCTCCCTGATCGTTACCACACAGTTTGACATGATCAGCGATGCCTGGCGCTTTATCCTTGCGTGTAGCGGTGGTATCGGATTGGTGTTGCTGCTGCGTTGGTTCTGGTGGCGCATCAATGCCTGGTCGGAAATCGCTGCCATGCTTGCACCGTATCTTATCTATCCAATCTTAATTTATCACTATGATCTGAGCTATGAATCTATACTCCTGATCATTGTGGCCTGGTCAACATTGGTTTGGTTGACCGTCACGTTCCTGACAGCGCCAACCGATAAACACACACTACAATCCTTTTACAGAAGGGTTCATCCGGGTGGTCCCGGTTGGGCAATGATTGCCGGTGAGATGCCGGATGTGGAGGGAGATCGTGGCTACAGATACCTTTTCCTGAGCTATATCAGTAGCTGTGTGATGGTCATGTTTGCCCTCTTTGGTATTGGGAGGCTGCTGTTTGCTTCCTGGCTGTCAGCCGGGATGTATCTCGGTGTGGCAGCCATTGCAGCTTTTATTGTTTACCGGCAGCTTTCGAAAACCGGCTGGGACAGCGTAATAAAATAGTAGAAAAATTGTTGTATTTTTATGGTTGGAAACGCGAATAGTTTTGCCCTTCGATGTGGTTTTTTATGATAACTGTTATTTTATCCTTTGTTATTGGTTCCTTCCTGACGATGTTGCCTATCCCCGCTGCCAGTTCGGCAGGGGATAGCCCGCAGCCTGCTGATAGCCTTGATCCGGCACGTCTGCTAAGTAGCTACGTGCAGATTCCTTCTGTTTCAGGTGAAGAAAAAGAGGCCGGTGAATTTCTGGCAGATTTTTGCCAGGATCAAGGCCTGCATGTGCATGTTTTTACGGACGAACCTGACAGCTATAATTTTGCAGCTTCTTTATATCCGCTGGAAGAAAGCAAACCCAACATTGTATTGTTGTCCCATATTGATGTAGTGCCTCCGGGCAACCCGGAAGGCTGGACCTATCCGCCGTTTAGCGGTACGATTGCCGATGGAAAAGTATGGGGACGCGGGGCTATCGATAATAAAGCCATGGGCGTGATGCATGTTTTGGCTGTTATACAGTTTGTGGAGCGGGCGCAGGAAGAAGATCTGCCATACAATGTCAGCGTGTTGGCTGTTTCGGGTGAAGAAACAGGCGGTGACAAAGGTGCTCGCATCATTGCCAGTGAGTATCTGGATGAACTGAACCCTGCGGTTGTTTATGCGGAAGGAGGTGCCGGAGTAACCGGTATTATCACTGCAGAACCCGATATGCCGGTTTTTGGTATAGGTGTTGCCCAGAAACGCAGGATGTTTATGGCTATTGAATCCTCAGTGCAATCATCCGGACATGGATCCGTGCCGCGCGACAGCTATTCTACCAAGGAAGTGGTCGGGGCAACAAAAGCCCTGTTGGATGCCAAACCACGAATCGTTGTGTCGCCCGTTGTTAAAGAGGCATTGAACGGAGTTGCCTTATATGAAAGCAGCATCCGGAGCAGGGTGCTTGAGAATGTTGATTTTTTCGCCCCCCTGTTCGGTCGTTTCCTTCGTACCGATCCCCTCATCATCTCCATGCTGACCAATACAACAGCGCTCACCAGGATTACCAGTGCAGATGGCGCTTACAATCAAATACCCACAGATGCCCGGGCGGTGTTTGACTGCCGCCTGCTTCCCGAAACAGATGAGGAAACATTTATCGCCCGTGTTGAAGATATTGTTGAAGATTATGATGTTACAATAGATGTGATTCGGTCTAGCCCCACTACTCCTACTTCAGAACGGGGCCTCTTTTATGATGTTTTGGATCAGGCTGTCGTGGAAACTTTTGAACAGGATGTTGTAGCTGTCCCTTTTATGTTTATGGCCATTAACGATAACCGCTTTTTCAGGCGCGAGGGCATCCCCGCCTATGGTTTGTTGCCCGCCATCATGCCGGAAGAACTGATGGAATCCATTCATTACTTTGATGAAAGAATGCCGGTAGAAGGCCTTGAAAAAGGCATCCAGGTTTACGTTAACCTCATTAACCGATTGATTTCGGACCAGTTGTGAGTTGGGCACTAATGGGTTTGAGTCCATGGACAGTAAACAGTGAACAGTGAACAGTGAAGAAAGCAAAAAAGCCACAAAACACTACAAAACACGGAAATACATACATAGTTACGCAAACATAAACACAAGGAGCCATTCTTATGCTATTAAAAACAGGAGCTAAAATCCTGGCTGCCACAAGTAAGGTACGTTTCAACAGATGGTATAAAAAACCGGTTGCCCTGCAGCAAAAAGTATTTCGGGATTTAATTGAACAGGGGCGAAAAACGGCCTTCGGGCGTGAGCATGGTTTTGATAAAGTCCGTGATCAAAACTCATTTGCCCGGCAGGTACCCATACGGGAGTATGAGGGGTTTAAGCCTTATATTGAAAGGATTTCCGCCGGGGAGAAGGACGTCCTCTGGCCCGGACGACCCATGTATTTCTCCAAGACATCCGGTACAACGTCAGGCGCAAAATATATCCCGATAACCAGGGCTTCCATGCCCAACCATATTGAGTCGGCCCGGCAGGCCTTGCTGATGTATATCCTGAAAACCGGCCGTACGGACTTTATCCGGGGACGGATGATCTTTATCAGCGGCAGTCCCGAGCTGGACACCACCAACGATATCCCCACGGGCCGGCTATCCGGTATCGCCCACAGGCATGTGCCGGCCTACCTGCGACGTCGCCGGCTGCCTTCCTATGAAGTAAACTGTATCGACGACTGGGAAGAGAAGCTGGATGCCATCGTAAAGGAGACCATCGACAAAAACATGAGTCTGATCAGCGGGATTCCTCCATGGGTGGAGATGTATTTTGAGCGCATCCTGGATTATTCCGGGAAGAAAACGATTTCAGAGCTGTTCCCCGGCTTTTCCTTGTTTGTTTATGGGGGCGTGAACTTTCAGCCCTACCGCAACAAGTTCCATCAGCTTATTGGCAAAGATGTTCCCTCACTGGAAACGTTCCCGGCTTCGGAGGGGTTTATCGGGTTTCAGGATGAATGGCCCTCCGAGGGTTTGCTGCTCATTCCGGATGCCGGCATCTATTACGAATTTATCCCGGCCGACCGCTTTCACGAAGATAACCCACCCCGTATCCCGTTGGCAGATGTTGAGACTGATGTTAACTATGTGATGATCCTGAACACCAATGCCGGTTTGTGGGGATACAACATTGGCGACACCGTCAAGTTTGTGTCTGCGAATCCTTACCGTTTTGTGTCGACCGGACGTCTGACGCATTTTACGTCGGCCTTTGGCGAGCACGTCATCGCTGAGGAGGCCGAGGGTGCTCTTCAGGTAGCCGTAAAAGAGACCGGGGCTGTGGTGTCGGAGTTTACCCTGGCCCCCCTTGTCGATAACCCGGATGGCTCCCCCTGTCATCAGTGGTTTGTGGAATTTCAGAAAGAACCCGGAGACATGGATGTTTTTGCGCGCATTCTGGATGCCTCGCTTCAGGAAAAGAACCCTTATTATAAGGATTTGGTGTCGGGCAATATCCTGCAGCCGGCCATGGTTTTCAGTTTGCCGGCCGGCACATTCAGGGCGTATATGAAGTCTATCGGTAAACTGGGCGGTCAGAACAAGGTGCCTCATCTTGCCAATGACCGCAGAATTGCCGACTGGATCATGGGAAACGTACTTAGCTAAGGATCTCGCTTTCCGGTAGCCCGAAGCATTCATCCATTTTGATGTCCATGTCTTCCAGCGCGTTCAGGATCGGATTATAGATGCCGGGTGTAACCGGGATTCTGACACCTTTTTCAGTAATTTCACCCTTCAGGATCATTTCCACCGCAATGGCTGCCGGAAGTGTTACCGTACGGGCAATGGCCGTGTCGCCATCCTGACTGCCGAAGTCGAGCATGCACGACCGGATCACTTCTTTCGAATTATCCGGATAGGCAGCCAGTAGCTTATGTTGCATAGCCACCATGTCACGTTCTTCCGGTTTAAGGGTCATTTTCTCCATCATCAGGTCGGAGACAATTTCGAACGGGGTGTCCTGACGCCGCTTCATCCGGGTATCTGAAAACAATCCGAGCCACTCCATGGCCTTGATGCTATGTGCATCCTCCGGTATACTCAGATAGGAAGCCACCTTTTGTTTGATATTCTCTGCATCTTCTGCACCGATAAGCATCGCAAGCATTTCGGCATAGGTCATGCCTGTCATGTCGTACGTGTTGTTGGTGATCAGCTTCAGCGCTTTCATGCCGTCAAGCGTTTCACACCATCCCGGGTACCTGAAGGTTCCCCGCATCATGGTTTTTGCTTCAGGAATACCGTACAGATCAATATAAGGCATGCTGTTGCGGTTTGGGTAGACCTCCAGCTTACCCACGTCCGGGAAATGCAGCTTAAAGGTGTTTTTAAAAATATCCTCACCGGGAATAGCAACCTCTTTACCATTGTGGAGGTATAGCGCTTCATTGTTTGATGCCAGCAATACCCCTTTCGGGCTCCATGAAAATTTGTAGCGGAAAGGGTTATCTGCCGCTTCCGGTGCCGGCAATGCACCGCAGATACTGTAAAAGGCTTCAACATTCCCACCTTTGTCATGTACATGGTCGATGATGCGCATGGCCGACATATGATCAATACCCGGATCCAACCCCAGCTCATTCAGGATAATGATTCCGGCATCCCGCACTTCCTGATCCAGGGCTTTCATGTCGGGCTTTACATAGGAGGTGGTCACCATGTCTTTCTTATGATAAATACAGTGATGTGCCACTGTTACATGAAAGACCCAGGGTAGCAGACTCACCACGATATCATGGGAAGCGATCATGGAGTCAAGGGCCTCCGTATCGTCCATCACCCATTCGATGGCGTCTCCGTTCTCCTGGCCTTCTGTCATCTTTTTCGCACGATCCATGGTGTCGGGAGCCGTGGCTACGGTCACATGGATTTTTTTCTCCAGTAAATACCTGACGATGGGTTTGGCAACCATCCCGGCTCCGAGAATTAATACTTTTTTCATAATAGAATAGGTATTTATAAGGGTTTTGTATATCTGTCCTGCCAGATTGTATACGTGATGAATTTCGTTTTGCGTTGCATGATCACCGAGTTATTTCAATAAAAAAAGGAAGCGCTTGCTGTCAAGGCTTCCCGAACATGTATGTACAGGATCAGAGATAATCCTGAATATACTGATAAGAAGGTGTTAGCTTACCCTGATGCAGGATCAGTGCTTTCCTGATCGCATCCGGCAGTTGCAGGTCCTCCAATGGTACTGTATAATCAGCTATAGCAATCGGTTTTACAAACGGGAAAAGGGCATCTGCGAAAGCGACAGATGAATCCAGGGGTAATTCGCTTGGCAGTATATCAACGGCCATAACCAGGATGCCTTCGCCTTTGAACCCCATAAATGGCATATTTTTATGGGGATTGTAAACAAATACCGGATCTTCAATTTCCGTACCCTTATGTGTACACTCGATGGAGCCGTTTGGGTCACAGGTTATATCACCAATGACGGTTAGTTTTGGCCGCTCATTCCTGAACAGTTCCTTCAGGTATTTTTTCGTTACGATACGTGGATACCTTGTGTCCCAGTACATGCAGTTCATCAGTACCGACAGGTGCGGGATGTACTGTTCGAAGTTGTTCTCATACTTCTCCGGGTGCCGGTAATAATTCTGCAGCTCAAAATCGCCGCCATCCTTCCGGCGGGAGATATGTTCCTCTTTAAAGATGACTTTGTAGATGATGTTATTTGGCAGCTTTCCCTGGTCCTTCAGCGAGAGCAGCTGTTGTGGAGAGATTTCCTGTGAGGGAAGCAAGTTTGCTATCTCCTGGGCACCCATGCTCACATTGCCATAGCCGGTAAATCCAATCGTAAGCGGACACAACTCCTGTGGAAGCCCTTCTTCGGCCATTCGCCTGCCGGCGGCCGATACCGCTTTTTTGGCGTCATGCAGGGATCGGTAGTCACAGGCTTGCCTGACCGACAAAAACGGGTTGTCTTCATACCCAAACTCCTTCAGGCGCTGACCGAGGCTCCACAACGAGTCAATCATTCCGGCGAGACCGGCAAATTTTCCGAAAAATATCAGGCGCCTGTTCTGATCATTCGTTATGCATTCGTAATCGATCAGGTTGCAGCCTTTTTCCATCATCTTCCTGAGCATAGGCATGTTGTAGGACTGTCCTTTGATCACATGACTAAAAAACACATACGTTTTCCCCTGCTCAAACACTGCTTCCGGAATCTCTTTAACCCCAAAGATGACGTTAGCCTCTTTCAGGTTGGGTTCCACCCTGGCTCCGGCGTTGCGGTATGCATCATCCGGAAAGATCCTTTTTGGGGAACTCTCGGCTATTATCCGAACACCCTCTTCAATTAATTTTTTGGCATGGGAAGGTGTTACCGGTACCCGACGTTCCATCTTATATTTATCTTCGTGCCTTATTCCAATAACTGCATCCATAGAAAATGTTTTTTAGTTGTTACAAACATAACAAAAAAAGAATGCATGGCTAAATTCTTTTGGTAAAAAAGAAGAAAAGCCGGAAGGTGTAGCTGCTAAACTTAGGTTTGTTAGTATGTATCAGCAATCCGGTCAATACCGATCCTTTGTTCAACGAATGCCGGTTCAATGATCGCCGGGTTATCCTTTGCAGTAGTGAAACAATGATAGATAATGTGCAAAAAAAGCCGGAATGTCTGAAATGCTAATCTTTATGGTTTTTCAGGAATTTGAGGCAATTGTCTTCGATACGCTGATGGATGTTATCAGCCGGTGATTTGACAAACTGTTCACCGGTGATGGTTTCATACAGTTCGATATAGCGTTCGGACACCTGCCGGACAAATTCTTCATCCATATGTGGGGCTGCCTGTTCAGGGTCGCCGGTGAAGCCTTTTTCGATCAGCCATTCCCTTACGAACTCTTTAGAGAGCTGTTTTTGCGGTTGGTTGGCGTCCTGACGCTCCTGGTAGCCGTCACGGTAGAAATAACGGGAAGAGTCGGGGGTATGGATCTCATCGATCAGATAGATTTGTCCATCGGCTTTGCCGAACTCGTATTTGGTGTCAACCAGGATTAGTCCTTTGTCGCGGGCCATTTCGCTGCCCCTGTGGAACAGCTCCAGGCTGTATGACTCGAGCTTTTCGTATTCCTCGCGGCTCACCAGTCCCTGTTGCAGGATCTCCTGCCTGGAAATATCTTCATCATGGCCAACCTGTGCTTTGGTGGTGGGCGTGATAATAGGTTCCGGAAACTGCTCGTGTTCTTTCATCCCCTCAGGCATGGGGACACCGCATAGTGTACGCTTTCCCTTTTTGTATTCACGCCATGCATGCCCCGTCAGGTAGCCGCGGATAACCATCTCCACCGGGTAGGGTTCGCAAAACCGGCCGGCGGTTACCATCGGATCGGGAACATCGATTTTCCAGTTGGGGACAATATCGGCACTGGCGTCCAGAAATTTGGCTGCTATCTGGTTTAAAACCTGCCCCTTATAGGGAATGCCTTCAGGCAGTACTACGTCAAATGCTGATATGCGGTCGGTTACGACCATCAGCATGATTTGATCCCTGATGGTATAAACATCACGAACCTTTCCTTTGTAGAAATTTGTCTGTTCAGGCAGTTGAAAGCTGGTTTCTGTTATGGCTCTCATGTGTTGGTGATTTTAATGTTTGATTTCCGGGTTAGTTATTTTGTTTGTTTGGGTTATTGCGTTTTTGAGAATTGTCCTGCTCGTAGGCTTCGATGATGCGGCTTACCAGTTCATGCCTGATAACGTCTTTTTCATTAAGAAAAATAAAATCAATCCCTTTGGTGTTGTTGAGTACGGTGAAAGCTTTAAAAAGCCCTGATTTCTGGTTCCCGGGCAGGTCAATTTGCGTAATATCGCCGGTGATGATGAACCTGGCTGATTTGCCCATACGTGTGAGAAACATTTTTAGCTGGCTCTCGGTCGCATTCTGAGCTTCATCGAGGATGGCAAAAGCGTTGTCGAGGGTTCTTCCGCGCATAAAAGCCAGCGGGGCGATTTCGATGGTACCGTCTTCGAGATAGGTGGCCAGTCTGGCAGGCGGGATCATGTCCCGAAGGGCATCATACAGTGGACGCAGGTAGGGGTCAAGTTTGTCTTTCAAATCACCGGGCAAGAAGCCAAGATTTTCTCCTGCTTCTACAGCCGGCCTTACCAATATAATGCGTTTCACCTCTTTGTTTTTCAAAGCCCGCACCGCCAAAGCAACCGCCGTGTAGGTTTTGCCGGTACCGGCCGGTCCGATCGCAAACAGCATATCATGCTTTTTGAAACTCTCTACCATGCGTTTTTGATTCGGAGAACGGGCCTTTATGAGCATACCATTCTTACCGTAAAGCAACAGCTCTTCACCTCCTTTGCTTTCAGACTTGATACCGGTATCATGACTTTCACTGGCCATGATCTCCAGGATATTTTCTTCCGTGAGCTTCCCGAAACGTTCGAAATGGTCCATCATTTCTTGCAATTTATGCTCGAAAAATGCAACCTCCTGTTCTTCTCCTATGGCTTTGATCTCATTGCCCCTGGCAATCAGCTTGAGTTTTGGAAAAATGTTTTTCAGCAGTTGCAGTTTCTCTTCCCGCAGACCAAGAATATCGGGAGGGTGTATGCCTTCAATTTTGATTGTTTTTTCACCCATGAAATGATTACTTTTGACATGCAAAATAACAATATTTTTATCAAATAACAGGGAAGTGCCATCCGATTTTACCGTGGCTGGTGCTTTCAGGGGAACTGGATATGCCGATTATCACGCTTACAAGTGACTGGGGTACCGGTAATCACTACGCCGGAGCCGTTAAAGGGGCTTTGTTAAAAGCGCTCCCTGACGCAACCATAGTCGATATAACACATGATATCAGCTGCTTCGATATCATGACGGCATCTTTTGTGTTAAAAAATGCATATCCGAATTTTCCGGCGGGCACCATTCATCTGATCGGCATTAACTCGGAAGCAGGTATCAATACCCCCCATATTGCTGTTCAATACAAAGACCAGTATTTTATCGGAGCCGATAACGGTGTTTTTTCTCTCCTGTTTGATGAAGCCCCCGCAGAGTCTGTAGAGCTGGATATTATACAAGATACCGATTATTTTACGTTCTCTACACGTGATGTCTTCGTAAAAGCGGCAGCCATGATCGGATCAGGACAACCCCTGCAGGAAACAGGTCATTCCCATACCGGCCTCAATGAACGCTTCCCGTTTAATCCGGTTGTGTATCCGGACAGGATTGTCGGCAAAGTGATTTTTATCGATCATTATGAGAATGTGTTTATTAACATTGATCAGCCTTTGTTTAAAGAAGTTGGCAGGGGGCGTGATTTCCTGATCAGTTTTCGGTCACCTGGCGAGGGCATTGAACAGATCCATCAGTCTTATTCTGATGTGGTTCCGGGTGAACGACTTGCCCTGTTCGGCGCTACCGGCTTCCTGGAGATTGCCATCAATCAGGGGAAAGCCGCTTCGCTTTTGGGAATGCATATGAATGACTCTGTTTCCGTTGATTTTTCACCTGAAAAGGGATAACTATGTGGGCATTGCTGAAACGAGAGCTGAATGGTTTTTTCAACAGCCTGATCGCCTATGTTGTCATGGCTGTCTTTCTGATCATCATCAGCCTTTTTTTATGGGTCTTCCCGGCCGGATATAATATCCCTGATTCAGGATATGCCAATCTGGACGGCCTGTTCGTTCTTACCCCTTTCGTTTTCCTGTTTCTGATCCCTGCCATTACCATGCGTCTTTTTTCGGATGAATTGCGTACAGGTACCATTGAAATGCTAATGACCAAGCCTGTGAGCTACTTGCAGGTACTGCTCTCCAAATACCTGGCAGGAGTGGCTTTGATGGTTGTTTCGGTACTACCTACATTGATTTATCTGTTGACGGTCCATTTGTATGCAGCACCTCCCGGTGTGGATATGGGCAGCGTATGGGGCTCATATCTCGGCCTCTTGCTGCTGGGAATGGTGTTTGTGGCGGTTGGGCTGTTTGCATCTTCCCTGACCGAGAACCAGGTACTTGCCTTTATCATTGCCCTGTTTTTGAACGGCTTCCTGTATATGGGGTTTGAGATGATTCACGGCCTGGATCTCTTTGGCCAAATGGACCTGTTTGTCAGAAAACTGGGGCTAAATGCCCATTATACCTCTATCAGCCGCGGGGTTGTCGACAGCCGGGATTTGATCTATTTTGCCGGTGTGATCGTCTTGTTCCTGGCCTTTACCCGTGAACGTACCGGACGGATTACCGGCAGGAGGCCGGCAAAAATGCGTTTTCTGTCGGTAGTGGTTCTGGTGATCGCCGCCAATATCATGGGGCAGGTCGGTTTTGCCCGGTGGGACCTTACCAGTGAAAAACGTTATACCCTGACCGATACCACCCGTGAGATGCTCCGCGAGCTGGATGATATCGTCTATTTCCGGGTTTATCTCGATGGTGACCTTCCCACCGAATTCAGACGCCTTCGTAACGATACCCGCGAAATGCTGGATGAGTTCCGTGCCTATTCCGACCTTATACAGTTTGAATTTGTGAGTCCGGCCGATGAAGCCGGCGATGACCCCGGGCAGTTAAAGGACCTTTACCGCCGGTTACAGGAGAAGGGACTTGAACCTGCCCAGTTGCAGATGCGTGCCGGCGAAGGCACATCACAGCGTGTTGTTTTTCCGGGCGCCCTGGTGTCCTGCAAAGGCGACGAGGCCGCCGTACAGGTTTTTCATGATTTTATGGGGGCATCCATAGATGAAGCCATTCGCCACTCTTCCGTAGACCTTGAATACCAGCTGGCAGCCACCATCCGCAAGCTTACAGCCGGAGAAAAGAAACGGATTGCGTTTCTGGAAGGACACGGAGAACTCCCTCCGGAAGAAACAGCTTCCTTTTCGGAAATGCTTGAAGATTTTTATGATGTAGAAAGGGTGAACACGATAGCGGATTTTGGGAAACTAAAGGACTTTTCCGCCCTGATCTCTGCCAGACCCCTCGAGCCTTTCTCCGAAAAAGAGAAGTATGTACTGGATCAGTACCTGATGCATGGTGGCTCCATGTTGTGGATGGTAGATCCGGTTTTTGCCGATATGGACAGCCTTCGTCAGGCCCCGCAAACACTTGGTATGGTCAGGGATATCAATATGGAAGACTTTTACTTTCGCTATGGTGCCCGCCTGAATCCGGTCCTGCTAAAGGATTTAAATGCCGCCCCTTTGCCGGTGACCACAGGCTATGCCGGAGGAAGGCCGCAGATCAACCTGCTGCCCTGGCATTTTTATCCCATCATAACACCCACACAGGACCATGAGATCGTGCAAAACCTGAATGTGATCCGTACCGGGTTTGTCAGTAGTATCGATACCGTTGAAACACCCGGCGTGGATAAACATGTTCTGCTGGAGACATCACCCTATACACGTATTATGCCTGTGCCTGTACATATCAGTTTGGATATTCTGCAGCAGCCGGTGGATGAATCTCAATACCGGGATGGTTCACAGCCTGTAGCCATGTTGTTTGAAGGGAAGTTTCCTTCATTGTTCAGAAATCGCTTCGCCCCGGATGTGGAACCGGCTGATAGGTTTGAACGTCGCGATAACAGTAGCCATGCTTCCATGATTGTGGTGACTGATGGCAGGATAGCTGCCAATCAGTTCAGCAGCGACGGACGGCCTTTGCCAACAGGGTACGACAGGTATTCAGGCGAATCCTTCGCCAATGACGATTTTTTGATGAATGCTGTCAACTACCTTACCGGTGATGCCGGATTTATTGAAGCCAGAGCCAGAAACATACGCCTTCGCCGCCTTGATCGTACGAAGATCCAGGATGATCTGCTGGCTGTCCAGGTGGTTAACACCGTTTTACCTGTCCTGCTGGTGTTTTTGTTTGGAACCTTCAGGCTGCTTTGGCGTAAAAGAAAGTATAACCGATAGTACAGATATATGCCAAAACAACATGCCTGGTATCTGTTTTTATTTGCCCTCGCGGTATTCGTATTTGCCCTGTTTCTGTTTTTGGCAGATACTCCCGGAAAGGGTTTGGAACAGCATGATTTTTATATAGATAGCGAAAAGGAGCTGGTGGCGGTTCATATCCAGGGGCCTGTCAGTGAAAAAATCGTACTCGAAAAAGCCGAAGACGGAGAATGGCTGCTGAACAGCGAGGCAAAAGCCAATCAGGCAGCTGTCAGGGACTTGCTGTCTGTGTTGAGAAACATGGATACCCGGCGTTCGGTCGCGATGGAGCAACGGGAGATGGTGAATGAAAATCTTGACCAAAAGGGAGTACTTGTGGAGGTTTTTGCCCGCGGACACTGGATAAGTCTCTCCGGCAATATCCGATGGTTTCCGCGGAAGACGCTGGTGAAGGCATTTTATGTCGGGGAAGATCATGCAGATGGAGAAGCTACCCACATGCGGCTGATCAATTCGGAAACACCTTTTGAAGTATATGTGCCTGACCGGAAACAGGAGCTTAGTAAGGTGTTTGCGGCTGAAAAACACCTTTGGAAAGATCGTTCTGTGGTCAATTTTGCCCCGGGCGAGCTGAAAGAGGCTTGCGTGACGCATAAGGACCGCCCGGGAGAATCATACCAAATAGCTTTTGAAGAAAATCGGCCTGCACAGCTATTTGACAGCCATGGCCATGAAATCGACAGTATCCGCATCAGGCAGGAACGCATTCAACGTTATCAAAATGCTTTTCCATATTTGTATTATGAACGCCTGTTGCCTGGCTCTGCTTCCTCCCCGCCTGATGACATATATTCAGAGGGGACTTTTTTGGATAAAAGGCTGGAGCAGGAATCCGGCGAGGTAACCCGAATGCGCTTTTACAGGCGCTATCCACCGGATGACGGCACCCTTGTCCCGGAAGAATGGGACTATGACCCTAATCGCTTTTACCTGCGCATCAATAGCGGCGACTATGCCATTGTAACATATCATGCGTTTCAGCATGTTTTGAAGCCGCTCTCGTGGTTTGTCAAAGAAGACCCCGTAAACTGACCGGAGGCAGATTGTATCCTTCTCTGTTTACAAAGGCTCTCAGGTAAGAAAATTAATTTCAGATTATAGACGATCATTTTTAATAAAACGCTATATTTGCTGATCATATCTAAATCAGAAGACGTATGAAGTTTATTGTATCCAGTTCATTGCTCCTGAAGCAACTGCAAGCGATTGGCGGTGTGCTTAGCACCAATAATACGTTGCCCATTCTGGACAACTTTCTGTTTGAGCTGTCTGACTCAGAAATCAAGATATCGGCCTCTGACCTGGAGACGACCATGACCACCCGCATACAGGTTGATATGTCTGAAGGGGAGGGGAGTGTTGCCATCCCGGCCAGGCTATTGCTTGATACCCTGAAGACCCTGTCGGATGTCCCGGTAACTTTTGATATTGATCCCGGAAACTTTGGTGTAACCCTTATGGCCGGTGAGGGGAAATACCGTCTGGCCGGGCAGAATGGTGAAGAATATCCACAGGTGCCACCCATTGAGGAGGCTACCTCTATCTCCATTGAGTCAGAGGCGCTGTATCAGGCCATTTCCAAAACCATCTTTGCGGCCAGTAACGATGATCTTCGTCCGGTCATGGCAGGCGTATATTGCCAGCTGTCGGATGAAGGCACCATCTTCGTTGCCACCGATGCCCACAAATTGGTACGCTATACGCGGCATGATGTAAAATCAGAGGAAACCGCGAGCTTTATCCTTCCTAAAAAACCGCTTAATCAACTGCGCAATATCCTTGCACAGGATGATGTGCCCGTGCAAATTGAATATAGTGCAACCAACGCGCGTTTCACGTTTAAAAATTTTATCATGACCTGCCGGCTGATCGAAGGCAAGTATCCGAATTATTCGGCAGTGATCCCAGATAGCAATCCCAATAAGATGACCGTGGACAGGCTTCCGTTCCTGAACGCCATCAAGCGGGTTTCGCTATTTTCCAACCAGTCAACATACCAGGTTAAATTTAAGATTGTCGGCAGTGAGCTTACCCTGACCGCCGAAGACCTTGATTACAGCAATGAGGCGCGCGAAAGGCTTACCTGCCATTATGAAGGTTCAGATCTTGAAATTGGGTTCAACAGCAAGTTTATGGTAGAGATGCTTAACAACCTGGAAAGCGATCAGGTTATGCTGGAGATGTCCGAACCAAACCGTGCAGGCCTCATTACCCCCATCGATGAAGGGAACGAAAATGAGGATATCCTGATGCTTGTTATGCCGGTGATGTTAAGCACATAACATATTGGGGATATAGCCTCAGGCTCAGTTTTCACCAAACTCCGACAGTTCAAGCCAGCGATTCTCTTTCGATTCCAGCAGTTCTTCCACTTCGCGGAAGCGGGTTGACGCGTCTGTCAAATCTTCGGGTGGAAGTGTGCCTGAGTTCATCTTGTCGAGCAGGGTGGCTTTTTCTTCTTCCAGACTATTGATCTCCTGCTCCAGGGCTTCAAACTCTCTCTGCTCTTTGTAAGACCGTCTTTTCTTTTCGCCAGACGACCGCTCCTGTTTTTTATGTTTGGTTGCCTTCTCTTTTTTCGATCCGGCACGCTGTCCAGTGGTAATTTGTTGTTGTTTTATCCGGTAGTCCGTGTAGTTGCCGGGGAAGTCTTTGATGTTGCCAACATCCCGGAACACAAACAGGTGATCGGAAAGCCTGTCGAGGAAGTACCGGTCGTGGGATACGATGACCAGACAACCGGTATAGCGGAGCAGGAAGTCCTCCAACAGGTTCAGGGTGTCGATATCCAGGTCATTGGTGGGCTCGTCGAGGATTAAGAAGTTTGGGTTTTTAATCAATACGGTGAGCAGGTAAAGTCTGCGTTTTTCTCCGCCACTGAGCTTTTCCACCCGGTCGTGGTGCATGTGGTTCGGAAAATTAAAATGACGCAGGAACTGAGACGCGCTCATCCAGTGATCTTTGGTAAGATGGATACGATCGGCAATATCCGTGATGACTTCTATCACTTTTTTGTGATGTTCAATCGTAATACCATCCTGGTGATAGTAGCCGAATTGCACCGTCTGGCCTGTAATAACCTTTCCTTCATCAGGCTTGACAGACCCGGTGATGATATTCAGCAGGGTGCTTTTGCCCGTACCGTTTGGTCCTACGATACCGACCCGTTCACCCCCCTTGAACACATAGGAAAAATCATTTACCACTGTTTTGTTGTCAAAGGTTTTGTGGACATGCCTGAGCTCCAGAATCTTTTTGCCGAGCCTGGCCGGGTCCATCTGGATATCGCCCATCCGGGATTCTTCCTGTGTCCTGGCTTCTTCCTGCAGGTCGTTGTAGGCCTGTTTTCGTGCCTTTGACTTTGTGGTGCGTGCCGGCGGGCTTCGCCGCATCCATTCCGACTCCTTTTTGAGGAGGTTCATAACCTTTTCGCTCCGGGCGGCTTCGGCCATTTTACGCTCTGCTTTCTTCTCAAGGAAGTAGGCATAGTTACCATGGTAGCTATGTATGTTTCCATTTTCGATCTCAATGATTTCATTGCAGATGGCATCCAGGAAGTAGCGATCGTGTGTTACCATCAGCAGGGTGATCTTCTGGCGGTTAAAAAAGGACTCCAGCCATTCGATCATCGAGATATCCAGGTGGTTGGTCGGCTCATCGAGGATCACAAAATCAGCTTCTTCGATAAGTATTTTGCCCAGTGCCAGGCGTTTGACCTCTCCGCCGGAGAGCGTGCCAACAAGGGCTTTGAGATTCCCGATCTTTAGCTTCGTCAGGATCTGCTTCACCCGCTGCTCATAATCCCAGGCCTGAAGGGCATCCATTCGTTCTATCAGATACTGAAGCTGCCGGGCCTTCTCAGGATCATTGGTATCTTCTTCCTCCTGGATAAATTCTTCATAGGCTCTTATAGCCCTGGTCTGTTCGTTATCAGCAGATAGCAGGGCCTGCGAAACTGTATTTTCAGGGTCAAAGGAAGGTTCCTGCGGGAGATAGGATATGCGAAGCCCCGACCGGTAGGTGCAGTATCCATCATCGGGCTCATCACGGCCAGCCAGTATATTCAGGAGGGTCGTTTTGCCGGTGCCATTACGAGCGATCAGGGCCACCTTCTGACCCTGATCGATACTGATTGAGATGTTCTGAAAAAGGACATTCTCACCATAAGCCTTGCTGATCCCTTTTGCCTGGATAAAATTTATCGCTTCCATGATGGGGGCAAAGGTAGCAAGAATGTTTGATTATCATTGCATGACAGAACGAACAGAAGAGCCTTCCTCCTTGTATTCGAAGCCGGATTAAAACCATTCGCCGTCCTACTGAAGCCTGCGCCAGCGTTCTATGTAAACAGGATTTACTTTCTCCTGATGTGGAATTATTCCTGATCTGCCTGTTTTACATATTTATCAAACCAGTTCAGCCATTCCCAATGCATGTGCAGCACAGACTTCCGCGCCCTGTAGCCGTGACTTTCGTGCGGAAGCATAACCAGTCGGGCGGTAGCTCCGTGACCGCGAAGGGCATCATAATAGCGCTCGCTTTGCATGGGGAAGGTGCCGGAATTGTTATCTTCTGAACCATGGATAAGCAGCATGGGTACCTCCATTTTGTCGGCATGCATAAAAGGGGACATGCTGTGATATAATTCCGGTGCCTGCCAGTATGTTCTTTCTTCGAGCTGGAAGCCAAAAGGTGTCAGGGTGCGGTTATAGGCACCGCTACGGGCTGCACCGCCTGCGAAAATATCGCTGTGTGTCAGGAGGTTTGCGGTCATAAAAGCGCCATAGGAATGGCCTGATACGCCTACCTTGTCAGGATCTGTTATACCCCTGTCAATCAGGGTGTTGATGGCTGCCTCACCATTGGCGACCAGTTGTTCAATAAACGTATCGTTTGGTTCGCCATCATCTTCGGCCACCACCGGGAAGGACGCATTATTAAGAACGGCATATCCCTGTGTGGTAAGCATAACCACGGATGTTGGGCTCAGGCGGGTGTAGGTGTAGGGAGAACCGGAGACCTGTCCGGCGCCGTCCCTGGTCAGAAACTCCCGTGGGTAGGCCCACAGAATTGTCGGCAACGGTTCATCAACGCCGGGTTCAAAGCCTGCCGGCAAAAAGATCTCACCGGATAGCGGGACACCGTCTTCGCGCTCATAATGGATCATTTCTTTCTGTAGTTCCTGAAGTTGTGGAAATGGCTCAGGGAAGTCTGTTATTTGCGACAATTCATTCTCTTGCAGGTTGCGCAGGTAGAAGTTGGGCTGTTGGTCGACGGCTTCACGGCGCGTAAGCACCAGTTGTTCATCAGGATTTATGATACGTATTGGTTGCTCATAGTAAGGGGCTTCACTGCGCCATAGCCTGGTGGTTTCTTCTGTGTCGAGGTCGAAACGATCCACAAAAGGTCTGTTACCTTCCGGAGAGGCTCCCTGCCCGACGAGGTAGAGGTTCTGTTCGCTGTCGAACATCAACACGCTTCGGCCGTATTCATTCGATATTGTTTGCAGGTTTCCGGGGTCGCCGTACCTGTCTTCTGTGGATCTTTCCCTGATAAGGGTAAGCCCGGCTGCCGGATCGGCAGGATCAAAAGAGCTCAATTTGGCCATCCGCGAAGGGCGCCAGTATTCCCTGGCCAGGGCAAGTTCATTGTTACCCCATGCGATGCCGGCGTAACGGTAATTTGTTTTGAAGCCATCCACCGGGTCGCCGTCAAAAGGCGCTTCCAGAAAGAATGCCTGGTCGCGGTATTCTGCCTCGACTTTTGGGTCGCCACCATCAAGTGCTTCAACCCAGTAAATTGTGGCCGGGGCATCATTGCGCCAGGATATGCTTCGCGGCCCTTCGCGCGTAGCTCCGAATCCCTGCGGCATTTCTTCCGTAAGAGGGATGTCGGCAATGGTGCTTACGGGCTGTCCATCCAGATTGATAACTTCATACCGTTGAGCAAACCGGTAGAAGGGAACAATGTAGGAATATGGTTTGCGGAGGGTGGTAACCTGAATAAACCGGCCATCCGGAGATACACTGTATGAACGGATTACTGAGGGTTCCCAGATTTTCTCAGCATTACCCCGGAGGTCCGTTCTGTAGAGTTGTGTGGTGGTATAATGGTCAAACACCGCCTCATCATGTTTGTCGCTCAGCAAATCCTGGAAAGTCCGAACAGCTGCACGGCTGTCGGCGGTTTCCTGAACAGACGGCCCATCCGCCACCCTGGAGCGGGTTGGTGCGGGACCACGGTCTTCCGGGACAGCCGAATAGATGATGGTCTCATTATCTGAGACCCAGCGAAAAGCCGTGCCCAACACGTCATTGATGACCGCTTCGGTGAGCTTGTCCGCATGGCCGGTTTCAATATCCAGTAACCATAGTTCGATGCCCATATCGGTGGTATGGGTAAAAGCAAGTTTGCTGGCGTCAGGAGACCAGCTTGTGTTTCTTATTTTTGGATCATCAGGCAGGCCGGTCACGTCCTGTTGGTTACTGCCATCAATATCCATCAGGGATAAGCCGGTATAATGCCTTCCGCGGCTTGGCCCGTTGGTGCGGGGGTTGAAACGTATACCGCCGAGACGTATCTCCTCAACGGCTACCTCTTCCAGCGAGGGCACACCGGGAGTCTCCCGCAAAAGAATTTTACTGTTGTCAGGGCTGATGCTGACAGATGGTGTGGTAGGTGCATCTACCAGCTCAATAATTTCATCCGGTGGCTCCTGGTAGGTTACCTCATCCTGTGCAAACAGGGGAGGGGTGAACAGGATGATACATACACTAAGCAGAAAAAAGATCGTTTTCATGATTTTACATTTTGGTTAGATAAATTGCGCCCCCAAATTAGGAAGAAATCTGTAAACGACAATATATTTATGGCGTCATTTTATATTCCCCTGTCGAAAAGTGGTTTCAGTAAATATACCCACAAAGCTGAAACGGCATAGGATATCAGGGTGCCCCACCAGAGGCCGAACAGGGGGAATACGGCGCCCACCATAAAGCTGTAAATAACAATGTTTGTGGAAGCCAGCAGCATCACTTTCCCTGTGGCACGGGCGAACGGATAACCGGCTGACAGACTGAGGATGACCATTGTCGATAATATGGTAGCCGGAAATGCCGAGGAGAGGCCAGCCCAGAATGCAGACCCCGTGCGTCCGATGATCACGGAAATGCCCACTACGCTACCTGCAAACACAGCCCTGAATAATAGTTGCCAAATCGTGTATCGCTTCTTTACCTTTGGGAGGGAGGGGATCTTCAGGATTTTTTCTGCAATTAGATAGGTGCCGACAGCCCCGGTGAAATAGAGTAAAGTGTACAGAATGTGTCCATCTGCCTGCAATCTGGAAAATAAAAAGGCCAGCAAAAACCAGGTGGCCAGACCTGTTATCAATGCAACAGGCAGGCCACGCGGTATCAGGCTGATGAAGACATAAAGAAACATGGTGCTGAAAAACATACCCAGTGGTACATTGATGGCGGCCTGGGCGGCAAACTCGGGTGTTTGTGTAATGCCGATAAAAAGCAGCGAGACCAATATGGTAGAAGGCAGGTTGGCGATCATCCCACCGGTCTTGGAACCCATCTTTTCCGATAGCATGGTAGCCAGTGTGATCCAGGTACCTGCGACAATTACGGACAATAAAAGCTGTTGCAAAAAAAGTGTTGACATGGGCGTGAACTAAAACTCCGGCAAATGTAGGTATTTTCATTATTTTTGATGCAAAACCCAAAAAGCGATCGGTAGCATTTTCTTAATCTTACAGAAATGTTTATTTTGGCGGCGGATTTAATATTCGATGAGCATCAATTAAACAGTAATCATCTTAAAACGATACAGCATGAGAAAAGACACACCAATTCCGGCAGATGTTGTTGACAAGCATGTTGAACAGCTGGGCCTTGACAATGTTGGAAAGGCCTCCATTAGGGAAATAAAGCGGTTGGTTGACCTTATTGAGGAGGATACGGGTGAGCATTATGTGCGCATGGAGATGGGGATTCCCGGGTTGCAGCCATCTCCTCTGGGGGTTGCTGCAGAGAAAAAAGCTCTCGATGAAGGCGTGGCAGCTATATATCCCGATATTGATGGTACAAAAGGCCTCAAGAGGGAAATTTCACGTTTTGTCAAGCTCTTTATGAATATTGATGTTCAACCCAGGAGTTGTATTCCGACGGTTGGTTCGATGCAGGGCAGTTTCGCGACATTTTTAACAGCTTCCCGGGTGGACAAGAAAAAAGATACCGTACTGTTTCTGGATCCGGGTTTTCCTGTTCATAAGCAGCAATGCCGCGTGCAGGGCACTAAATTTGACAGCTTTGATGTGTATAACTACCGGGGTGAGAGACTTCGTGAGAAACTGGAGTCGCACCTGGCTGGCGGAAATGTGGCTGCTTTGTTGTATTCCAATCCGAACAATCCATCCTGGATCTGTTTTACGGAAACGGAGCTCCGGATAATTGGGGAACTTGCCAATAAATATGGGGTGATCGTCGTGGAAGACCTGGCCTATTTTGCCATGGATTTCCGCCAGGACTTGTCGAAGCCGGGTGAACCGCCTTATCAGCCTTCTGTGGCTAACTATACTGACCAGTATGTACTGTTGATATCCAGCTCCAAAGCCTTTAGTTATGCAGGCCAGCGTATTGGTATGATGGTCATCTCTGATAAGCTCTTTGAAAAACGTTCTAAGGACCTGCTGCCGTACTATGGCATGGAGCAATTTGGACGAGCCATGGTGTTTGGCACGGTGTATGCTCTCAGTTCAGGTACGTCGCATTCACCGCAATATGCCCTGGAAGCTATGCTGAAAGCCGCAAACGATGGTAAATACAATTTTGTGGAAGAGGTGAAAGAGTATGGTGAAAAGGCGAAGATCATGAAGAAGTTGTTTACGGACAACGGATTTCAGATCGTTTATGACAAAGATGAGGATAAACCCCTGGCTGACGGGTTCTATTTTACGATTTCATACCCTGGTTTTACGGGAGAGGAGTTGATAGAGGCCCTGGTGTATTATGGTATCAGTGCCATCTCTCTGGCGATTACCGGAAGCGAGCGTCTGGAGGGACTTCGTGCCTGTGTGTCGCTTGTAAGCAGAGACCAGTTTCCTGCTCTGGAGTACCGGCTGAAGAAGTTTCATGAGCATCATGGGTAGGGTGATGAAGGTTGGAATGTCTAAAGGTCGAAAAGTCAAAAGGTCAAGAGGGTTAAGGGGTTGAATAAACGGGGGTAAGCTTTTTTGGTGTTTTGTTTCAGTGGCAGGTGCTGCAATGATTTTGAAATAGGAGGTGTGAATTTTTTGTTCTTCTTGGGAAAAAATGTATTTTTGCACTTCCAAAATACAGCGTTCTTATTTTTGGAGAGGTGGGTGAGTGGCTGAAACCAGTCCCGTATGTACGGGACTAAACAGCCGTACCAATCTTTCTTTTCAAAGGATTGAGTCATTGAAGTTCTTTGTATAATAGCCTACGGAGAGGTGGGTGAGTGGCTGAAACCAGTCCCGTATGTACGGGACTAAACAGCCGTACCAATCTTTCTTTTCAAAGGATTGAGTCATTGAAGTTCTTTG
>JAWLDT010000012.1:52210-54747 GCA_041686485.1 Bacteroidales bacterium
TATAATAGCCTACGGAGAGGTGGGTGAGTGGCTGAAACCAGCAGTTTGCTAAACTGCCGTACCCGATAAGGGTACCGGGGGTTCGAATCCCCCTCTCTCCGCCAGTATTACATAAACGACCACGTAAGTGGCATTCAAAAACCAGGGGGGAATGCTTGAAAATAAATTTTCTGCATTCCCCCCTGGTTTTTGAATATACCGGCGCCAGCCGGTTCGTTTTTCAGATACTGAAGCCTCCCACCCGGGGATCAGCGCACTAATCTCCTTATGAATTATTTTTCTAAAAAAATACCTTGTCATATTCATCTTCTTTGCTATCTTTGCACCGCTTTAACAGAAAACGTTCTTTTGGAAAGCAAAATTTCGGGGTGTAGCGTAGCCCGGTTAGCGCGCCTGCTTTGGGAGCAGGAGGTCGCAAGTTCGAATCTTGCCACCCCGACCAACAAACAGAAAGTCTGTCTGCGAAAGCAGCCGGGCTTTTTTTGCATGGGGCGCCGAAGCTTGCTTCGGGCGGCTCATGGAGAAAAAGTCAGGTTTTTCGCGCAGCGAAAATAGGCTTTCTGTTTGTTGAGGCCTCCCTATTACAAGATCAGCGAAGCTAATCTTGCCACCCCGACTTTAAAAAAACGCAATCAACAGAAAAACTGTTGGTTGCGTTTTTTTATTGCCTCTTAACATAATCGCCATTTTTTCAAAAATATTTTGTCTCTGTCCTTTCCTGACCCCGTTAATTTAAGGTTATTTATTAGCCGGTAATTTGGTATATGATGAAATTTATGATATATTTACGTGTCCATCTTTTTTGGTTGGAAAACGTTAAATTTAATAATCCCTTTGTTAAACCATAACAGCTATTTCTTATGAAGACAAAACTACAATTAACCATTCCCTGGATGATGGCAATAATGCTGCTTTTCAGCTTTAACAGCCACGGACAGGGTTTTGAAAATTTTGACAACCTGGATCTGTCAGGCACTTCCTATCAGGATGGTACCTTTGAAGGCCAGGACGGATCAACCTGGACGTATGTCCAATGCCGCGGCGATCACGAGATTGACGGTAACGCCATTATGCTCGGCAGAAACAGAGACCCCCAATCCAATTTTTACTCCGGAACCATTCCTGGTGGTGTCGGGGTAATCAGCTTCGACTATATGCAGGCCTTTAGCACGGACGTTAATATGAATGTGCTGATCAATGATGTTGTCGTAGGAAATGTGACATCCGACGATGAACAGGGGGTTGTGAAAAGCTCTGGTGATTTCGTTGTGAACCAGTCTGGTGACATCGTCATCAAGTTTATCAATGAAACCAATGATGACGGACAGGTGGTAGTGGATAATGTCGAGTGGACCAGCTATGACGGACCCGTTCCACCTGCTATAAACAATGTTACCCAGACACCCGAGGCTGAGATTACCTCGGATGTGAGTGTTTCTGTTTCAGCCGATATAACAGAAGGAGATGCAGCCGTTGATCATGTGGAGCTGCACTGGGGTACGGAAAGCGATGTCTACAATAATACCATCAATATGTCACTTGATAATGATGTATCATACGTTACCGATGAGGATATACCTGCGCAAGAGGATGGAACAACCGTATACTACGTTGTATATGCTGAGGGTTCAGATGGAACCAGTGCCACTTCCATGGAATATTCCTATACCGTCATTGATCCGGCTGTCACTGATCTTCCATTTGAAGAATCATTCGATGAAGATTTGGGTGACCTCTATACCTATAGTGTCTCTGGTGATACCAAATACTGGATCCATGATATGTATGAAGATGATGGCTACGCTTATATGAACGGATACAATTCCGGCGACATTGAAGATGATTGGTTGATCATACCCGGTATCGAGATGGAGAATTATACGGATGTCGTCCTTACATTTGAAACAGCCTATAATTTTGGTGTTATGGATGATGATAACTTCCTGAAACTATTTTATTCAGAAGATTATGCCGGTACAGGCGATCCCTCCGACGCCACATGGGTTGAGTTGGACTTTGATATACCTGGTGAGGGTGGTTATGAATGGACACCATCAGGAGATGTGGCGATACCCGATAGCGATAATACGGTCTATATCGGATTCCAGTACTACTATAATCCGGGTGAATACAGGGCATGGCAAGTGGATAATATACATGTAGCTGTTGATGACGAAGATGCTGATACTTATGAGGTAACCTTTGATGTGATAGATGAAGCGGGAGACCCCATCCCGGATGCCATCGTGACTCTCGATGGTGTTACCTATGATGCCGGACAGTATGTCATTGAAGAAGTGGAAGAAGGCACTTATGCATACATGGTTGAAAAGGAAGGCTACCATACAGCTGAGGGCGATGTGACTGTAGAAGAAGACACCACTGTAGAGGTAACGCTGACTGAAGATGTGCCCGAAGAGGTTGCTACCCTGGCCGAGCTTCGCGATAAGCCCGACGACGGCACGATCTACCAGTACACCGGCGAAGCCGTGATCGTTGCCATGGATGATCACCGCAACCGGAAGTTCCTCCAGGAT
>JAWLDT010000013.1:0-29655 GCA_041686485.1 Bacteroidales bacterium
GCTGACACGCTAATTGAAAAAGAGATATGGTGGTAGTCTTAGCACTTGGGCTGCGTGACCTCGGCTGACACGCTAATTGAAAAAGAGATATGGTGGTAGTCTTAGCACTTGGGCTGCGTGACCTCGGCTGACACGCTAATTGAAAAAGAGATATGGTGGTAGACGCAGCACTTGGGCTGCGTGCCGCCAATAAACAATAAAAGTAAACAATAGAAATATGAAAAACTTTGAATCTATTGACGAAATTTTGGATTTCGCCATGAAGTCCGAACAGGAGGCCGTAGATTTTTACAACGAACTGGCCTCACGGATGGATAATCCTGATATGAAAGAAACATTTCTGCAGTTTGCGCAGGAGGAAGTCGGACATAAGGCGCGACTGAACAAGATCAAAGAAGAAGGAATCTTTGACATGGAAGCAGATAGGGTTAAAGATCTGAAGATTGCAGATTATGTTGTTCAGTCCAAACCGTCTAAAGACATGGCTTATAGCGATGCACTTATTCTGGCCATGAACCGGGAGAAAGCGGCCTTTAAACTCTATACGAACCTTGCAAAGCGTACCGATCATCCGGATCTCAAAAAAGTATTTCAGGCCCTGGCAGTGGAAGAATCAAAACATAAGCTGCGATTCGAAATCGAATATGACGATTATGTCATGCGCGAGAATTAATCAACGCATACCAGCATACAAAAAAAACCGGGGCTGCTTTCTAAAGGATAGCAGCACCGGTCTTTTTTGGTGCACCCGAATTATTTACTGTTTTATAAAAACAGCAGGATAACGGTTTTCTTCTGAAACAACATATACGATATACGTACCTGGTTTCAGCGTAGAAACATCGATAACGGTTTCCGATGAAGTTCCGGAAAGGGTATGCTGATAAAGTACCTTTCCGCTAAGGTCAACAACATGAACCTCCGACATGGCACCGTCAAAGAAGATATTCAACTGCTCGTTTACCGGATTGGGATAGGTGTTTAGCTTGTCGGAAAAAGGTATCTCAAACACATGGGTATCACCGTCATATGGCAGAACGACGGTGACGGTCATATCATCGTCGATAACGGTAAAGTTGCCGTCAACAGGTTCATACCCTTCTTTCTGAACTGAGAAAAGATAGCCGCCCTGAATGAGCACAAATTCATAGTCACCAGGGTCATTTTCATAACCATCCACGGAAACAACAGCATCAGCTATAAACTGATCAGCCGGATCGTTGATATCAAAGGTTACCTGATGATCCGGCAGATCGAGCTCAACGGCCAACTCATAGGTGGCATCCACGCAACCGGTTTCAACGGTAAGCGTAACCTCATACACCCCTTCTTCGGCATATACATGGAACGGATTTTCTTCTTCAGAGGTGTGTCCATCGCCAAAGTCCCAGTGATAGGTAGCAGCATTTTCCGCATTGGCCTGAAAGGCTACCTCATGGTCAAGCACCTGATATTCGGGGTCTGCCATAGGCTGGGCTTCCAGATCCTGAACAACAGCAACATCATCAAGGTAAATAAAATAGCGTCCGGATGTCCCTCCATCGGTATGCCAGCCAAAATGGTAAACACCATCTTCCTCTACGGTAAATTGTACACTTGCCTGTTCATAAGTATTGGTATTAAATTCAGGAAGGTCAATTAATTGTACATCCATGTGATCAGGATCTGCCGCATCGCCCATGAACATGGTCAGGTTTTCTGTAGAGAAGTGGGACCGATAATAGAAGCTTACCGCATAACATTTATCATTTTCAAGATAGAAACATTCACTAAAAAGCCAGTCGTTACTGCCGGTATTTCCACCGGCACCATCTGTCCGTATGGCGTATACATGATCACCGGTTCTCGATACCGAGGGGTTCTCCAGATGCTCCCATTCATTCACGCCGGTCAGACTTAAGATCGACCAGTCATCCAGATCATCTTTAGGGTCAAAGCTGGTATAAAACTGTGCCATCAGGTAATCTTCCACATACAGGGTATCATTAACATGGTTATCGTCTTCCGGGTGATCGGTCCAGACGGCAATATCAGTCATCTCATCAGGCTGAATGGCAAAGCCATTTTCAAGCGTCACCCACAGGCTTTCATCCTGGCCCACAAACTCATCTATAGAAAAGGATACAGGGTCCCCGTCGTTAAGCATCAGACCAACATCAAACGTGCTGATATCTTCTGTACCAAGATTGGTCACTTCTACCTCCATTGCTTCTGCCGGCTGCAGGGTGCAACCTTCTCCTTTTTCCCGCGGCCGGACATAATCGGAGATGGTCAGGTCATAGTCAAACACCTGATAGATGGTAATATCGTCAATATGCATACCGAACTGGTCTTCAGGACCATAAGCATGCCATCCGAAATAGTATTCACCGCTTTCGTCTACGGTGAAAGTTGTTTCGGCCTTTTCATAAGCAGAATTGTCAATGTTGCCCAGGTCGATGAGCAGTTGATCCATGGCATCGCCGTTTGCGGCATCACCTAAATTAAGCTTGAGGCTTTCCGGCCATAGACTAGCCCGGTTCTTATAATGAAAACTTACATAATAGGTGTTTCCGGCTTCCAGGTTAAAGCATGAGCTGATCAGCCAGTCGTCGCTGGGAACACTGCTTTGGTTGGAGTAGTAGGCATAAGCATACTCACCGGTGCGGGCATGTTCCGGATCGTGTTCCAACTCCCAGGTAATGCCATCCTCATTGGCATTGTCAACAGACCAGTCATCAAAATACTCATCTTCTTCAAAACCCATTGTATACGCACCTTCTGTAAGCAAATCGTGCGAGGACAGGCGAACAAAAACATCAAAAACACCAGTATTTTCCGGGTTTTCATCGTTTTCCAGGATGGTATAGGCACTGATTAGATGTTCGGTGTCCCCAGTGAGGTCGAGCGTCTGATCAAAAACAAAATCGAGGGATTCACCGTGGACGAGGCTTTCGGTTATGGTTTCCACCACGGGATCCTCTCCTTCAAGCTCATAGGCTACATCGAAATTGCTGATGGTTTCCGTGCCAAAGTTTTCAACCCTGACGACCACTTCTTCATCATCTGAAAAAGAACAGCTGTTTGCCGGAGCAATCAGGTCTGTTACCGCAGCATCATAGCCGTATTGGTTACGGATTTCCACATCCGTAATATGAAACAGATAGCTTTCGGAATCGTTGATATCACCGGTTGTTGCATAAAATGCCAGGATGATCTCTTCCCCGTCATAGCCCTCAATCGGGAAAGAAAAATTTTCGAGGCTTTCGGTAATACCGCTATCCTGTGTGATAGCAGCCTCTTCCTGCCAGGTTTTTCCGCAGTCATCAGATACCATGATGGTAAACCTGTCATCAGAACCCATCTGCGAAGTGCCGGTATCATATTCAACAGCTGCCCTGAAGTCTACCACCAGGTTATCCGTGGCTGTCAAAGGCGGGCCGATTATCCAGTCTCTAGTCCCAAGCTGCACAAAATAGACACTTGCCGTTCTGACACCATCATAGTTTGTTCCCTGCCAGTCTGTATTCATAGCTACCCGGGGATGTTCCTCTCCGCGGGCTTCGTACCAACCGGGGTACACATCGCTCAGATTATCATAGTAGAAACCAATAAAATCCATGGTGGGAAAGGGTAATTCATGAGGTTCCGTATTGTGTAGAACAATATCAGAACGAACATCATTATCTTCAACCAAATCACCCGGCATTTCTGTTTCCACTTCAAAAACATACTCTCCATAAGGCGGATTTTCAATGGTACCGACCTCTACCGTTGCATAATCACCTGGTTCAATAACACCTTCGTACGCGCCAAACAGATTTTCGGTAACAGGGCCACGAACCCTGACGCGAACGGGTACATTACTGATGGGCTCAAGGCCGTCATTTTTGATGGTTGCTACTACAGGCATATCCTCTTCAAAACAGGCTTCTTCATTCGGATGCTCAATACCAAAAGCCATGGCATCCACCGACACGGCATTCCTGATCAGAATATCATCCAGATGGAACGCGGCCTGACTGTTGGCCTCCTGACCATTGGTGGCATAAAAACCTATCCGTATGGTTTCTCCGGCAAATTCGCCCAGGTCAAAATCATAATAAGCAGGCTCCCAAGCAGGTTGGTTATCCATTTTGAAGGCATGAACCACCTCGGTAAACGTATAACCCTGAGTGGCAACCATTACATTCACACTATCATTATGACTAAAATTGCCCTGTGCCGGATCATTCCAAATAAGACTCAAAGCGGCCATAAAAGATAGTTTGGTGCTGTCAGTAACCAAAAATTCAGGGGTTATGATCCACTCATCTTTTAAACCAATGTAATCCAGATTAACAGTGGCGGTTATGCCGTCATACAGAACATCACCGGCGAACCAGGCACTATTTCCGGTTTGTGGATTTGGTGGCAACCCCTTTCCTTGCACCCATCCGGGATGTATCTCAGAAAGGTTGACGCCTGTAAACCCTACAAAATCAGCGTATATTGGAAGGTCAGAGTCAGTCTTTACAGCGTCGCCCTGAACCGACGCTGAACAGGTAACACAGAACACAAAGAGCAGACATGATGATAGTAATGCTAACTTCATAAAGGTTATTTTTTAAGGTTATTAATAGTATGCCAGCAAATTTACAGAATAAAATAATGAGTGAAATATTTGTTTTGTCGTGCCATAAAAAAAGGGAAAACCCTTTGTGGGCTTCCCCCTCAAAACAACCCAGATTCAACAGTTATGATATGGCAATCTGTTTTGATGGTTTGCGTTTAGCTTCTTCTTTTTTCGGGATGGTAATGTTCAGGATACCATCTTTGTGATTGGCTTTAATGTTTTCATGGTCCACCCCTTCAGGCAGTGTGAATGATCTGCTGAAAGCTGCATAGCTAAACTCTCTGCGCATGAATTGTCCCTTTTCTTTCTCCTCATCCTTGTGTTCTTTTTCAGATGAGATCGTCAGTACATTGTTGTCAAGGGACACATTGAAATCCTCTTTGTTCAGTCCCGGAGCTGCCACTTCAATAGTGAAGTTATCTTTTTCTTCTTTTACATTAACTGCAGGTGTACTGATTCCGGGCTGATCACTAAAAATGCTGTCCATCAGATCCTTGCCAAAAAATTCATCAATGAAGCTGGGTCTGTTTTCCCTTGTTCTTCTTAACATTGGTAGCATAATATACCTCCTTTTTTAATGGTTTATAATCTATTTTTTCAATTAATACATTTTCAAACACTGTGCCATGCTATTTTGAAATCATTTTTTCGCTATTAAAATGACATTTTGACACACGGATAAGTATTATAACTGGATTAAGTGGACATAATGGCACCTTTCTCCACACGATTGGTTTAGATCATGCGAAAATCTGTCATAATCGTTACTTTTGTTACACATCAGCAGCCAAAAACAGCATGGATAAAAAGGACATATCGCTGCCCGACAACCTTATACGCCCTTCGGTTACAACTATCGGTGATCATATGGCCTTTTTTTCACCGGGCACCCCTTTCGATAAGATTTATCGTTTGCTAAAAAATCAACAGGATGTTTGTTTGACCGGCAGCTGGGGATTTGCCATGGCGGTTTATTCCTGGCTGAAAAAGCAGGTGAGCAAACAGATCCACATCCAGGATTATGCCTCATCGCGTCAGCATCAGCAAACCTTACACACACTGCAATCCCACTTATGGGTAAAAGTTTCCACACAAGGTGCAGACCTGGATAAAGCCCCTGCTAACCCCTGGTTACACCTTTTTTATCCGGGTAAAGACGTTTTCTTCATCACGATGACGGACCTGTTAGGATTGAATGGTGCCAGGCAATGGTTTGAAAAAGGGATTCAATACCCGGTTCTCAGTCACAAGATACATCCGTTTTACGGGGTATATTTCCCGACGCGGTATGATCATTTATATTTGTTTGATGACTGGCTTAGGGAAAAGAAATCAACCTGCCGACAGGCCATTGACATTGGATGCGGTTGCGGGGTGTTATCGTTCATACTGATGAAACACGGCATTTCTCCTATTCATGCAACCGATATAAACCCCAATGCTGTATATGGATTAAACCATGAACTACTTCATCTGAACGGGATAAGCAGCGAATTTATCCATGTAAAAGAAGCGGATTTCGCAGGAGACATACAACCAGCGGCGAATGACCTGGTGGTATTTAATCCACCCTGGATACCGGAACCCCCGAAAAAGTCCCTGGATACAGCCTGTTATTTTCAAAACGGCTTTTTTGAGCGTTTTTTTGACCACATGTACAAGGCCTGTGCTCCAGGCACAACGATAATCCTCATTTTTTCCAACTTTTCACTGGCATCAGGCATCACCGACGTCCATCCATTGATTTACGCCTTGAACAAATATACCAATACCTTTCAGCTGGTATCAAAGCACACGAAACCCGTCACCCAAAAAGTGGCTAAACGAAAGTCGTGGTTACAGACCGTCAGGGAAAAGGAAGAGGTGGAGCTTTATGTTATCCGTAAGAAATAGCATGAACCATGCTAACCGGCACATGTTAACAGACCGGTGTTTCCGGGTTGGTTTATAAATCAGACCAGCTTAACCCAGCTTACTTCCCGGTCGAAATGCAGGCCAAGTTTTTTTACCAGATTGATGGATTGATGGTTATGTGGTTCAACATTCAGAAAAACCGGCTTTTTACGACCACGTTTTTCCATGATCAATGAGCGCAGCAAACTTTCCCCGAGACCCTGTCCCCGGTAAGCAGGCATCACATGCAAAAAACCCAGTGAGGTATCATCATGGGTAAGCCCCCATCCGACAAGCTCACCTTTAATCCATATTCCCGCTGATACATCCTTTTGCAGCCGTTCCATGATATAGGCTTCTGAAGTAAAATCTTTGTAAGACGAGCGAGTATAGATATATTCAGCCATGGAAGGATCAAGGGGTTTGGATAAATGCTCTGTGGGTTCTATGGTAACATTATCAGGCAAATAGTATCTGTGTGTGGTTAGTTTCCATTCAATCTTCCTCTCATGTGTGAGCATGGGGATCATCCAGTCTTCGACATTCGCAAAATAGAGGCTTTCAAAGTCAAACTCATCAAGGAGGGAGAATAAGTCCTCGGGATTATCTCCACAGAGATAGGTCCAGGGATAATCGCTGACGCCGCATAACAGGACAAAGTCACCCTTTACGAGAGATTTTTTAACAGGATAATTGGCAAAGAATCCGGCTACCGGAAGGCTTTGCAGTGGCTTATCAGCCAAAAATCGTTTAATCCTGGCATCCATACAGGTTCAGGAATTAGGTACAGAACAATATATATAATGCATGTTAAAGATAAACAGAATCTGCAGACAAATCAAGCCGGAATTTCATCTAATGTTTCAAGGATGATATGGCAGCTATTCCTCACCTCTTCTGCACCAATGATCAGTGGAGGTGCGATACGCATGCTCTCGCCGGCAAAAAGGAACCAGTCGGTCAGAAGCCCCCTTTCAATACAACGATCGATAACGGCCTTATTCTTCGAAAAATCATCAAATTCAAGTGCCAGCAGCAGGCCCTTGCCTTTCACCTGCTTAATACGTTGGTGTATAAGCAGTTCCCTGAACAGGTTTTCCTGAGCGGCAGCATTCTCCCATAACCTTTCCTCCAGGATCACCTCCAGGCTGGCATTAGCTGCTGCCGCACACAGCGCGTTACCTCCAAATGTTGTAATATGTCCCAAAACAGGTTGTTCCGTCAGGCATTGCATGATCTCTCTGGCCGCGATAAAGGCGCCCAGAGGCAGTCCGCCCCCCATCGCTTTAGCGAGGGTCAGGATATCAGGAACGACATCAAAATGCTGAAATGCCCATAGTTTGCCTGTTCTGCCCATACCTGCCTGTATCTCATCCATAATCATAAGCGCACCGGTCTCGTCACAACGCTTCCGGAGTGCCTGCATGAATGCCGCATCCGGAACAATGGCGCCGGCCTCACCCTGTATGGGCTCTACTATGACACAGGCTGTCTGTCCGGAGATTTCTGCAAGCCGTCTGGTGTCGTTAAACGGCAAATGACGGACATCTGGCAAAAGCGGGCGAAATGCATTTTTGAGTTTTTCGTTACCAGTAACACTCAAGGCACCGTGACTACTGCCATGATAAGCATTCACGAAACTGACAATTTCCGTACGTCCGCTATAGCGTTTGGCAAGTTTGACAGCGCCCTCAACGGCCTCGCTGCCAGAATTAACCAGATACACATTATCGAGCGAATCAGGCAAATGTCGGGCAAGCAGGGACGCCAGCTCCACCTGGGGTGTCTGCACCAGTTCGCCGTAAACCATCAGATGCATATAATGGTCAAGCTGCTTCTTAACAGCCTCTACCACCCGCGGATGCCGATGCCCGATGGCGCTAACGGATATGCCGCTGATTAGGTCCAGGTATCGCTCTCCATCTGGTCCATACAGGTATAAACCCTCAGCCTTCTCTATTTCCAAAGCTAACGGGAAGGAAGAAGTCTGGGCAAGGTGACGAAAAAACAGGTTCCGGTCCGACATGGTTCACAATATGTTATAAGATTAAATGGGTCATCAGATGGAATTTGTGTCATAAACTTAGTAAACCTTTCCCGAATGCTCGTGACAGGTGTGTAATACCTGGTGAAACTACTAGGTAATCCACATCCATTTCCATGGCCCTGGTTGTGACAGGTGTGTAATACCTGGTGAAACTACTATCTTAAAAAAAGTTGCACTCCTGTCCGGCCTGTGCGGGAGAGTCGTTCATTTCAGCAGAAAGTTTTATGAATCATTCAGCTAATTGATTTTCATTGATTTATACATAGTTGTAAAAAACGATCATACCATTATTAATAACCATATTTGTCCTTCCAGAATGACTTCAGGCGTTGCCGCATCTCCTTCTCGCGGGGATTATCCGCTGGGTCATAAAGTTTAGTACCGGCAATTTTGTCGGGCATAAACTCCTGGACAACAAAATGCTGATCATAATCATGGGAATATTTATAGTCCTTTCCGTAGCCGGCTTCTTTCATCAGTTTGGTGGGGGCATTCCGGATAGCCAGTGGCACAGGCAGGTCACCCGTTTTCCTGACCAGCTCCTGGGCTTTACCGATAGCCAGGTAAGCGGCATTGCTTTTCGGGGAAGAAGCCAGGTAGGTGGTGGTTTGCGACAGGATGATACGGCTCTCCGGCATCCCGATCATAGTAACGGCCTGAAAACAATCGGTAGCCAGTAGCAGGGCGTTGGGATTCGCATTGCCAATATCTTCAGATGCCAGGATAATCAAGCGCCGCGCGATGAATTTTGGGTCTTCGCCCCCTTCAATCATCCGGGCCAGGTAATACAGGGCAGCATTGGGATCACTACCACGTACCGACTTGATAAAGGCTGATATCACATCATAATGCATCTCACCTGACTTGTCATACAGCGCCAGGTTTTGTTGTATAACTGCTAAAACAGCTTCATTGGTAACCATTACCGGATCATCGCCGGAAGACTGAACGGCTAACTCCAGGGCGTTTAACAGTTTCCGGGCATCGCCACCCGAAACCCGCATGAGGGCTTCGGCCTCCTCTATTCTGATCTGCCTGCCGGTGTCCTGTTCCAGACGTACCCTGCCCTTTTCAAGCAAACGTTCAAGATCAGTAATATCCAGGTCTTTAAGAATATAGACCTGGCAGCGCGACAACAGTGGTGAGATGACTTCAAAAGAGGGATTCTCGGTGGTAGCACCGATCAGGGTTATCACACCCCTTTCCACAGCACCCAGCAAACTATCCTGCTGCGACTTACTGAATCGGTGGATCTCATCAATAAACAGAATGGCATTCCCACCTGATTCTTTGGCTTTCTGAATAACCTCCCGGATATCCTTTACGCCGGAATTGATGGCACTCAATGTGTAGAACGGGCGCAAGAGTTTATGGGAGATCAACGACGCGAGGGTGGTCTTCCCCACCCCGGGCGGACCCCAGAGGATCATAGAGGGCACATTCCCCGCCTCGATAGATTTTCGGAGTATAGCCCCCTCCCCGACCAGGTGACTTTGTCCGAGGTAGTCATCCAGTGTAACAGGACGCATCTTTTCCGCCAGAGGCGTTGACGGTTGTTTCATGAGCCATCGTTTTTATATTTTTCAAGGTGTGATAAACGGCTGAGCAACGGTGGATGTGAGTAATGCACATACACGTAAGCGGGATGCGGATGGAGATTACTCAAATGGTTGACCGACAGTTTTTTCAATGCCTCCTGCAGCGCTTCGGGATCATAATGGCGGGCTGCGAAAGTATCTGCCTGGTATTCGTACTTACGGCTCATTCGATTTCCAAGGATGCCCAGCAACAGGGAGATGGGTGAATAGAGCAGTCCAAAAGCCAGAATACCCAGATGGAAACTTGCTTCGCTACCACCCAGTGCCATTGACAGCTCAGGCCGGTTGATAAACAGCCCCAGCAGGTACAACATCACACCTGTGTTTAATATGGAGACAAGCATGCCTTTGGTGGTATGTTTTTTCTTATAGTGACCGATCTCATGAGCAAGCACCGCTACCAGCTCCTTCGTCGTATGATCTTTGATAAGCGTGTCAAACAACACAATCCGCTTCCTGGGACCAAGCCCGGCAAAATAGGCATTGGCTTTGGAACTTCTTTTGGAACCATCAATTACATAGATGTTATCCAGGCGAAAACCCGCCTTCCTGGCAAAAGATTCAATGGCGCTACGCAGGGGACCTTCTTCCAGGGGTGTCTGTTTGTTAAACAAGGGTACGATGAGGGTACTGTAAAACATCATCATAAAGATGCTAAAGCCGGTAAAAACAATCCACATGTAGATCCAGAATGTTTCCCCGGCAGTGTTGTAAAACCATACAAAAACAGCCAGCAGTCCTCCTCCCAGGATTAACGCCAGCAACCAGCCTTTGATCTTATCGAAAAAATAAGTCCTGGGCGTCATCCGGTTAAAACCGAAACGCTCCTCAATCACAAACGTCCCATAAATATCGAATGGCGTAGACAGAATATCAGATACCAGCCCGAGAATCCCGAAAAACAGCAGGGCCAACAAGACGGGGTGTTCGGTATACTGACGGATAAAGCTGTCCAGATAGCCAAACCCGCCAAACAGTAACATCAATAAGATAAACACAAAGGAGAGGGTACTGGTAATAATTCCCAGACGCCGGTTAACTTTCGAATATTCCCGGGATTGGCGATATTTTTCTTCATCATAAATCCCTTTCAGCTCATCAGGTAGTTTATCGCTCCACCGGCTGGCATTAAGATAGTCCATAACCCGGTCGAATGCGTAATCCAGGATGATTATAACAACAATAATGGTAAGGATGAGCTGTTCCATAAACGTATCAGATAATGTTTGTTTCTAATAGCTGCCACTTCTCTTACGGATAAACCATTCTGTGGCAAGCAGCAATAAGATGATGAAGAACAGGGCTTTCATGTTGATGAGCTCAACAAATTCCTTGTGGGTATACATAGCGGGTTTAACATCTTCACGCCGGTGCAGGTCATTTTTCAGCTCCTCCCACTGACCGGGATAATACATATCCGCATCGCTGTTTTGGGCCATCTGATGTAACAACTGATGATCGGCCACTGTTTGTAGTCCTTCCAGGTCCAATGCCGAAACAATAAACCCACCTTCTTCTGTATACTGCCGGCTACCTAATGTCACTTCCGCCTGCCAATCATATGTACCGGGCGGAAAGGTGCCGGCATCCAGCCGGTATGCATTATCGGTGCGGCCCATAACATAAGGAAAATCGGCCCCGTCCTCATCGGTGATCACCACCTGGACCTCCGGGTCATTCATAAGCTCATAGCTACGGTCATAGAGTTCGGCTTCCATGATTAGGGGCTCATTTTCGTAGACCAGATTTTCTGTTTCGACCCGGAACGGGCTTCTGTCTTCCTGGACAGAGAGGAACTGCACCATGCGCGAGATCATCTCATCGAAAGCACTATGGTCTGCCCGCCGCTGGAACGTATGTAGTCGCCAACGCCACAAACCTTCACCGGTTACTACACCTGATCGTTGTTCCGCAGCATCGGAGAAAAGGATCATCGGTTGTTCCGTCACAACCCCTCCTACCTGCTGGTGTAAAAGGACATCTGCATTTGAGGAGACTGAATAATTCGCAAACGGTGAATGCAACGGCGGCAATTGATCAAGCAGGTTTACTGTGGACTCTTGTAATGAAAAAGACACAAAGGCCTTATTATAAGAAGGTAATGTTTCCGTTAACTCGGCTGACCGGGGTTCAACAACCAGGCCATGCGGCAATTGACTGAAAGCCACGAGGTCGGTCTGGCTACCGACAATAAACAGTATGGCCGTACCAGCTTCAGCAGCTTCTTCATAAACAGAGGCAACCGGTATCTGGCGGGAAGGCAACTGGTGCAGGATCAGCAGGTCGTAAGCCTCCAATGGTTCATCAAAATCCCCGGCCAGATGGACATCTACATCGTAATGGTCGTTATTCAGCAGTGATTCTCTGAGCGCTCCGACATCGGGATGGGGACTGTTGGCCAATATCAGTACCTGCTGACGTCCGTCAATGACATCAATAAAAAAATCCTGATAATTATTATCCAGGCTCACTTCATCCTCAATAGGAGCAAGCGATGCACGGTATTGCTGCATGCCAGGCTCATCAGCTTCCAGTTGCAGGCTGACAGTTTCGGTATGGTGATCTGACGTAAACATGATATCCTCCTCATGCAACACTTCATCATCGCGGCTAATGGTAAGCCTGCTGGTAAACCCTTCACTTTGCAGTGCTTCGGTGTCTATTTCAAGGGGAAACTGGTTGCCGAGATAGGTTATCCGGTTATGGTTCACATTTTTCAATATTACATCCCTTCGAGGTACGGTATCTCCAAGCGCGATGGTATATATAGGATAGGTAACACTACCCGAAGCATAAAGCGGGTTAATGCCCCGATTATAGAGGCCGTCACCGGCAAGCACCGCTGCACCAATATTCCGGTTGCTGTAGCGGGCTTCGATTTCCTCAAAGACCTCCGACATGTCGGTCATATTTTCTGTGAAGCGGATATCCCTGGCTTCACGAAACTGCTCACCAAAGGTATACAGCCGTGTTTGAAGGTCATCCCCCATGTCATCCAGAAAATCGTGCATGGCAGGAAGATAATCGTCATGATAGAAAGCAGAATCTTCTGCCAGAAGCAACGAGGCAGAATTGTCCTGCACAAAAAGCAGTAAGGGCTCATCGGTTTGCTGTGTTTGTCTTTCTACCAGGGGAGCCAGTAAAAGCAGGGCGATGATGGTGACAGCCAGGAAGCGAAATACCGCCAGCAGCCATCTTACAGGCCTGCCGAAGTCTGCCTTTTTATTTCTGTAATAAAGCAAGCCACTATACAGGAGTCCGCAAAGAAAACAGAGCAAAATCAGCCAGGACGGATAGTCAAATAGGATATTTACATTCATTACTTCAGGTGATAAACCTACAACATCATTTCAGGCAAAGATAGTGGTAATTACACACATAGCCATATCTTCAGCGATTGCAAAAACAAAGGCCATCTGCCGGAAAACGTGACAGATGGCCTTTTATGATGTCAGTTGGTGATTATTCTGACGATTTGTCTTCAGTAGATCCGCTGTCTCTGGATTGTTTGTCTTCAGGCTGGCTGATATTTTCCCTCATGGAGGTATCGGCTTTGATATTTTCCATGCGGTAATAGTCCATGATACCCAGGTTGCCGCTTCTGAAGGCATCAGATATGGCCTTCGGTATCTCGGCTTCTTCCTGGATCACGTTGGCCCGTGCTTCCTGGGCTTTGGCTTTCATTTCCTGTTCGGCAGCAACGGCCATGGCGCGGCGCTCCTCTGCTTTGGCCTGTGCGATATTCTTGTCGGCATTGGCCTGGTCAATCTGCAGCATGGCACCGATGTTCTTACCAACATCGATATCAGCGATATCGATGGAAAGGATCTCATAAGCTGTTCCTGAGTCAAGGCCTTTGGAGAGCACGACCTTCGAAATGCTGTCGGGGTTTTCGAGGACCTGTTTGTGATGCTGGGCTGAGCCGATAGAGGTAACGATACCCTCACCGACCCGGGCCAGGATGGTTTCCTCGCCGGCACCACCGACGAGCTGCTTAATGTTTGCCCGAAGGGTTACCCTTGCTTTAGCCACAAGCTGGATACCATCTTTGGCGACGGCAGCCACTGGCGGTGTGTTGATCACCTTGGGCTTGACCGACATCTGAACGGCCTCCAGTACATCACGTCCGGCCAGGTCGATAGCTGTAGCTGTTTTAAAATCGAGGGGTATATTCGCTTTATCTGCACTGATCAGTGCATTAACCACAGCTTTAACCCGTCCTCCGGCCAGGTAGTGTGCTTCGAGGTCATTTCTGTTCAAGGTAAGACCTGCCTTGGTGGCTGAAATGAGGTTATTCACGATCACTGCAGGTGGAATCTTACGCCAGCGCATGAGGACCAGCTGCAGCAGACTGATACGCACACCTGAAACAAGCGCAGAGAACCAGAGCCCTACAGGGATAAAATAAAAAATGATCCATAAACCCACGATACTCACCAGGGCAATGGCAACAATAATTCCAATGTTTGCGTCCATGTTTACTCTTCTTTAGATTTTACAATGATTTTGTTTCCGTCCACTTTGACGACAATAATATCTTTATCCTGGGGAATAAGGTTGTCTTTTGACTGCACTTCATAATAATCGTCTTTGATAAGGGCTTTGCCCATCGGGTTCAACCGTGTAATGGATCTGCCTTCGTCACCTTTAACAACCTTATCGGCTTCGAAGGTGTTCACCCGGCCTTCCAGGGATGAGCTATGCATGGCTTTTTTCCAGGTTTGAGAACGCAAGGCAAGACTGATAGCCAGTAAGCTGACAACCAATGTCCCAACCAGGGTAATGACGCCTGTCTCCGTACCGTAGTTGTTAAAAGACAGCACGATACCGACAATCAGCAATCCCAGCCCGGTAAGTCCGACAACCGTTGCACCCGGTACGACCAGAACTTCAAGGAGCAGGAAAACGACCCCGACAACGATCAAACTTAGTACAATCAACCACATTCTGATTCCTGTTAATTGAGTATGAATACTGTTGACCAGTATTCAATAAAAAAACCTTTATTACTAGTAACAAAAATAAGCAAAAAAGGATTGATTTATAAAAAAATAAAATTCATTCAGGCTGTTAGGCATTTCCATTGGATGCTCAAAATTCGATGCTCAAATCATCTTCTAAATGAGATCCGGTTTTCTTCTCCTTTCAGCAGGCGTTTAATATTATTCTTATGTGTAATAGGGACAAACAGTGCCACAGCAATGGCGAAAATGACCTTGGGTAGCAGGCTTACATCCTGAACCCATATCACTATGATTGGCAATGCGATAGCGGCCGTCAACGACCCGAGCGACACATAACGGGTGCTAAGAAATACCGCCGTAAATACTGCCAGACAGACCAGGAACGCTTCAGGAAACATAACCGCAATCACCCCTACCAGGGAGGCAATTCCTTTACCGCCATCAAATGAAGCAAACACGGGAAAAACATGTCCAAGTATCGCAAGAGCACCGAGCAACAGCTGGAAAACGATGTACCAGGCGGGTGTCAATACTCCATCCGGAAGCAGGGCAGCCAGACTTACAGCTGCCACCGCCTTAAAAGCATCTACAATAAGGACAGCGAAACCAATTTTAGGACCCAGGACACGCATGGCATTTGTAGCTCCGGCATTTCCGCTGCCATGCTCCCTGACATCAATGCCGCGAAGCCACTTTCCTGCCCAGATGGCAGTTGGCACAGAGCCCAGCAGGTAAGCCAACACTGGTAATAACAACATCATCAAACTAACATCCATACTATCCTTTCATTATTCAGGTTTAATCATTTTTACCGAAACCCAGTCCCGGAGCGTTTTTTCTCCTTCATATGTCATACCAAGACGCGCACCTTCCTCACAAATAACCTCTTTGTCAAAAGAAAGGAATCCACTCAGGAAAATCGCTCCGCCAGGATTGAGTACCTTTTCATAGGCTTCCATGTTTTCCAGCAACACATTGCGCGTTATATTGGCCAGGATCACATCGTAGGTTTCATCACCGAGCAAAGCAGCATCTCCATGCAGGATGCGCATATCCTTCATTTGATTCCTTTCGGCATTTTCAATGGTATTCTCATAGGCATAAATATAATTATCGATAGCTGTTACCGGGGATGCGCCTTTCTGAGCGGCCAAGATAGCCAGGACACCCGTACCGCAACCCATATCAAGAACTGATTTATGCCTTACATCGGTCTCCAGCAGCCATTCTACCACTAACAGGGTGGTTTCGTGGTGACCCGTACCGAAAGACATTTTGGGTTCGATGACGATATCGTAATCCATTCCGGGCTTTGGATCATGGAAGGGTGCCCTGATGTAACACTTATCAGCAATGGTGGTAGGTTCAAAGTTACTTTCCCACACTGCATTCCAATTTCTCCCACCGATTTTAACCACCTCAAATACCATCCTTTCCGGTTTTTCCTCCCGCTCTTTTTCAAAAATGGCTTTCACTGCAGATGGCCGGTAACTACATGCCGGTATATAGGCTTTAAACCCATTGTATTCTTCCGAAAAACTTTCGAAGCCAATGTCAGCCAGTTCCGAAATGAGGATGTCTGCCCAGGGCTCACGAGGCTCCACCTGGCAGGTAACTTCAACATAATCCATATCAAAATAATTTAGCCTTCATTGTTCGAAGAATAGGATGCCAGGATGATTTCAAAGAAATCCTCTGGTTTTAGTGAGGCACCACCGATAAGTCCACCATCCACATCCGGGTTTGAAAAGAGATCGGCTGCGTTTTTGACATTACAGCTGCCACCATAAAGGATAGACATATTATCAGCAGCCTCATTGCCATAGATGTCACCGATCAATTTCCGGATATGGGCGTGCATTTCCTGGGCCTGATCGGGAGTAGCGGTAACGCCGGTACCGATAGCCCATACCGGTTCGTAGGCGATCACCACATTGGCAAGCTGCGTGGCATCCATCCACGACAAACCCCTTAATACCTGATCAGCTACTACCTGAAAATGTTTTCCCTGCTCCCGTTCAGGCAGCATTTCCCCACAACAAAAAACCGGGATAAGGCCATTTGTCAAGGCAACTCCCATCTTCTTAGCGAGCAGGTCGTCATCTTCATGAAACTGGCTTCTGCGTTCCGAATGTCCGATTAACACGTGCGAAGCACCAACAGAACTGATCATCGGTGCAGCTACTTCACCTGTGAAGGCGCCATGCGTCTCATGATGGCAGTTTTGGGCACCCACGGCCACATGTTCATAATCTGCAAACAATTCTGATACCCGTGTCAGGTAAACATAAGGCGGGAACAGAAGCACTTCAGGCATTGCAGCCCGATCTTGCTCAACCAGGCTGGTCATATGCTGATCCAGCTTGACCTTTAGCTTGCTTGTGAGTGCCTTAACCTCCTCCAGGGTCAGGTTCATTTTCCAGTTACCGGCAACAATTTTTTTTCTCATAATGTGCGTATTTTATCGATTTATAATAATCATTCTAAAGAACTCAATATAACAGTTTATAGTGGCTTTAACAAACTTTGCAGCCTGTTTTTTACCCCCTTACGTCAGTCGCACCCTGGGGTCAAGCCAGGCATAAATCACATCAACGGTGATATTCAGCAACACAAGCACCACCGAAATAGAGAGTACGGCCCCCATCAGCACCGGAAAATCGTAGTATTCCAGGGCATCCACGATAACCACTCCGACACCCTTCCAGTCGAACACGTATTCAACGAACACGGCGCCGGCCATCAAAGAAGCGAACCAGCCTGAGACAGCGGTTATAACAGGATTCATGGCATTTTTCAGTGCATGCCTGGTTATCACGCGGTAAGCAGACAGCCCTTTTGCCCGGGCGGTCCTGATGTAGTCCTGTGCCATAACGTTACTCAGTGAGCTTCTGGTAAGTTCGGTAACGATGGCCAGCGGCCGGATTCCCAATGTAGCTGCCGGCAGTATCAAATTTTGCCAGGCGATATATTCTCCCCTGCCAAAATCATCCACATCCCATAAAGATCCGGTCATGTTCAAACCAGTGACATCCCCGAGCAGGTATGCAAACACCCAGGCCATCAGGATGGCGGCAAAGAAAGAGGGCAATGACATGCCGAGTACTGAAAACACAAGTGTACCGCGGCTGAGCCAGGGTCTGCTTTTCAATGCAATAAAGGTACCCAGCATGATTCCGGCCACCATCGCAAAAAGGATTGACACAGAGGCCAGCAGCAGCGTGTTGGGAAATGCCGACCACAAAATCCCGGTCACATCCCGGTTGCTTTGATAAGACCGTCGCAGGTAAGGCTCCTTCACGACCAATGTAAGCTTGCCTGCTGATAATAGAGGTGCATAACGATACATGTCGTCATCAAGATAGATCAGGCTTTCAGAACGATCATGCCGGTGCAGGCTGATTGGTGACAAGTCATTCAGGTAATGAAGGTATTGTTTATGCACCGGACGGTCTAATCCGAGTTCATGCCGGATGCTCTCTACGGAACTTATATCGGCACGTTGGCCAAGCATCATGCGAGCCGGATCGCCGGGTAAAATGTTAAACAGAAAGAATACCACGGTCACCACACCCAGCAAAACCAATAATCCGTACCACAACCTTTTGGTAATAAATGTCAGCAAAGCTATTCAGGTTTTATCGTTGCGACGGCCATTATTCAAGCTCCAGTTTAATCAAGGCAAAAACCGCATAGTTGATGATGTCGTAAAAATTGGCATCAATACCCTCAGAGCAGGAGGTAATTCCCTGATTGTTCTCTATCTGCTTGATTCTTAACAGTTTCATCAGGATAATATCCGTAAGTGAAGATACCCGCATCTCCCGCCAGGCCTCTCCATAATCGTGATTTTTATTATGCATGAGCGACCGGGCTTGTTCAAAGAAGGTATCATAAGCTTCTTTAATGGGTTTATCGTCGGCGTCAATGGCATCACTTACGCCCCATTCGAGTTGTATGAGCCCCATTATAGAGTAATTGATGATACCGATAAATTCCGGAATAATACCTTCGGGGATTTTTTGTGTACCTTTGTTTTGCAATGAACGTATACGGTGGGCCTTTATATATATCTGGTCGGTCAGTGAAGAAGGCCTTAATATTCGCCAGGCATTGCCGTAGTCGTGCATCTTTTGCAGAAACACTTCTTTACATTGCTTGATGATCTGGCTATATTGTTGATCGGTGCCGGCTGTTTCGCACATTATTGATTTACAGGATAAAAAAATTAACAAAAACGATTGAACGCACGCGTAACCAATGGTTAAAGATACGTTTTTTTCTCCAAAGAGAACTCTGAACTGTCGTGGCAAAGTTATAAATTTATCATCACCGCTGGTGATGGGTATTATAAATCTCACACCGGATTCGTTTTATGATGGAGGCAGGTACCGCCATCCGATGGATGCGCTCAGAATGGCTGAAGCACTAACGGATGGGGGTGCACAGATTCTGGATATGGGAGCCGCATCCAGTCGTCCGGGTGCAGGCATCATAGCGCCTGAAGAGGAACAGCAGCGTCTGCTTCCGGCCTTAAAGGCAGTTGTCAAACAATTTCCGGATGCCATCATTTCTGTAGACACTTATCATTCGGATACGGCCTGCCGTGCGGTAGATGAAGGGGCGCATATGATCAACGACATTTCGGCCGGGCGCTTCGATCCAACCATGATCCCTACCATTGCCGGCTTGCAGATTCCTTACGTGATTATGCACATGCAGGGCACACCGTCGAACATGCAGAAAAACCCACAATATCATGACCTGATCAGGGAAATTGCCGGCTTCTTTTCGGAGCGCCTGGAAAAACTCAGGGAGGCGGGCGTACATGATATCATTCTTGACCCCGGGTTTGGCTTTGGTAAAACCCTTGAACATAACTATCAGCTTCTGGCGCAGCTTGATTATTTTTCCATGTTTGAACTACCCCTGCTGGTCGGCACATCGAGAAAGTCGATGATTAACAAGGTATTGGGAACCAAACCGGAAGATGCCCTGAACGGAACTACCATAATCAATACGCTTGCCCTTGACAAAGGTGCTGATATATTGCGGGTTCATGATGCCCGGGAAGCCAATGAAGCCATAAAAATCATTGAATTTTATCACAATCACACCTAAAACCACTATCTTTACTGTCTCCGAAAAGGCCATCTTGTTATGTCAGCATTGTTTATAACCGGTTTTATTCAGATCCGCCTGCTGGACATTGTGGATATCCTGCTGGTAGCTGTCTTGCTCTATCAGCTCTACATCCTGATTCGCGGCACCGGTGCCATTAATATTATCCTGGGCATCCTTGCCATATATCTTTTATGGTGGTTGGTACGCCTTTTTGAGATGGAGCTTCTGACAGCCATTCTGGGGCAATTTGTTTCGGTCGGGGTTTTGGCACTGATCATTGTTTTTCAACCTGAAATACGTAAATTCCTCTTGTTTCTCGGGAAGAAGAGTCTTATTAACAAGGGTTCCCGATCCTTTTTCAGGGACTTGTTTCAGATGGACAATGATCGTGACCTGAACATTCCTCCTATCGTAAATGCCTGCGAAGCGTTTTCTGAACAAAAAACAGGGGCCCTCATCGTTATCACCCGCAAAAATGAACTTGAACCCTTCATTGAAACCGGGCAGCGGATGGATGCGCAAATCTCCGAACAACTGTTAGGCTCCATATTTTATAAGAACAGCCCATTACATGATGGCGCCGTTGTGATATCCGACAACAGGATTGTTGCCGCCCGCTGTGTATTGCCTGTATCGGCCATCCGCAGGCTTCCGGCCTCACTGGGATTACGTCACCGGGCTGCGATCGGTATTACAGAACAGTCGGATGCGGTGGCCCTGGTTGTGAGTGAACAGAACGGGAAAATCTCCTTTTGCCAGGGCGGGGATATCAAGCGAAACATCAAACCGCTGCAACTAAAAGAATTACTGGCTAAGGAATTCTTATCAGAAAAAAAGGAAACACAGGAAAGCAGAGATAAATTTTTATTTTTGAAAAGTTTTCTTAAAACCAAAAAATCATCATGATATTACTGGCCGATAGCGGAAGTACAAAAACAGACTGGGTATTGGTCAATGATGGCAAAAAGGTTAAAACGTTTCAGACGGTGGGTTTAAACCCCTATTTTTTCAGCACCGGCGAGGCGATAGATATCTTAAGGGAACCGTTTGGAAGGCATTTGGACAATTGCTCAGTCAGCCACCTTTACTTCTATGGTGCGGGTTGTTCGTCCGCTCCCAAAAAGGCTGTTATACAGGATGCTTTAGAGACTTTACTACCCGGGGTGAAGGCAGAAACGGAACATGACCTGCTTGCTGCCGCCCGGGCATTGTTTGGTAAAAAAGAAGGGATTGCCGGCATCCTCGGCACCGGCTCCAACTCTTGTGTTTATGACGGTGAAAAAATTACCGAACAATTGTTTTCCCTCGGTTATATGTTTGGTGATGAGGGAAGTGGCGCCCATCTTGGTAAAACCTATATTGCTGACCACCTGAAAAAAAGGACACCGGAGGAAATTCGCCAGGCATTTGTTCAAACCCACGGATTGAGTGATGAAGATATTCTGACCCATATCTACAAAAAAGCCAGTCCAAACCGCTTTCTGGCTTCTTTTACCCGGTTTCTCAAAGAAAATATTGACAACCCTTACGTGTATTCCCTTGTTAAAGGCTGTTTTGATGACTATTTCCGTGAACAGATATGTGTATTCTCCGAATATCAGAACAAACCTTTCGGCTGCATCGGGTCAATCGGGTTTCATTTCAGGGAAGTGGTTGAAGTGTCAGCCAGGGAATCAGGGGTCAAGCCGGTACAATTTATGACCTCGCCCATAGAAGGACTTATTCATTACCATACTGGATAAAGTCCATCACAGCCTGTTCGTCACCGGGATGATACCACCTGGCGTCATCGTAGCGCCGGAACCAGGTAAGCTGCCTTTTGGCATATCGCCGCGTATTGGTTTTAATCTTATCAACAGCGACATGCAACGGCCAATGATTGGCCAGCCAGGCATACAATTCTTTATAGCCCACCGTGTTTAACGCATTCAGATGTCTTTCTTTAAAGAAGCCAAGGGCTTCTTCTATCAACCCCAGCCGGATCATTTGATCGACCCGCTGATTTATCGAGGCAAACAGTTCCTGACGGGGTCTGTTCAACACGATTTTTTTGATATTGAAGGGCCGTTCTTTTCGTTGGTTCTTTCGAAGATAAGAGGCAGGCATACCGGTAGACATGAATACTTCCAGTGCCCGCATGATCCGTTTGTGGTTTGCCGGATCCACTTCGGAATGGTATTGTGGGTCGACCTGTTTCAGCCGATGTCTCAACCCGGTTAACCCTTCCCTTTCATACAGATCCTTTACCTGCCGGCGAATGCCCGGGTCGGGATCCGGCAGTTCGTCGATGCCATGGCACAGGGTATCAATATACAATCCCGATCCACCCGTAACCACCACATAGTCGGAGTGTTGAAACAGGTCATTCATTATTTCAAGGGCCTGTTGCTCAAACATGGCCGCGTTGTAATAGTCGTATATGGAGAGGTGGTTAATCAGGTGGTGCCTGACAAGCTTCTGCTCTTCAAGGGTAGGGGAAGCGGTGCCTATCTGCAGCTCTTTATAAAACTGCCGGGCATCGGCAGAAATAATCTCTGTGGCCAATTCCAGTGCAATACGTATACTCAGGGCAGTTTTACCGACAGCTGTCGGGCCGGTAATGATCACCAGCGTTTTATTGGTCATCCCGGAACTCATCCGTTATATCAGAGTTGTTGTCAATGTCATCATCGCCACCTTCAATCTGATCGAGTCCCGACAGGTTTTCCGGTCCCGCTAATCCTTCATCCTCATAGCCAAAATCTGTTCCTGTTTCAGCGCCGGGTATTTGCCTGGGGGTGGCTTTCAATTCCCGCGGTTTAGGTCCACGAACTCTATGAAAATGCGGATAAACAGTTTCATTATTGCCGGGTAATATTTTCAGGAGTTCGATATAAAAAGTCCATTGATTCACGTAGTCGTAAACAAAAAGCATACGCTGATGCGGGTCATCGATAAAATCCTTTAACACACATGCATCCATAAAATATGCTCGTTTTTGCAGGGCATGACCCTCATCCCCTGCTTTTTCGTGTTGAGCTTCTTCCGGCTCTGAAACTTCTTTATCTTCACTAACTTGGTTTTCAGGTTCATCTGTTTGATGATCATTTTCAGCCAGCTTGATTTCTGTTTGTTTGCGAAATTGTTGATCGCAAATAAAAAAAGAAGCAAGCATACCCGGATCGAGACCAAGGTTACCCAATAACGCCTGGTGAAAATCCTCAAAAGTCTGATCAGCACGCAATTCAATCTCCCTCAGGAAATTGTCATCATCTTCAAAAGTGGTTTTAAACCGGTACACTATCATATCTGAGCTCCTGTTCAGTCTTAAAAGGGTGTTTTCACCACAAAAATAAAGATTAATTTAATATTTACCCGCCGTCAGCCCCAATTTTTCCCCTTCCTTATACATCAGTTTCATGGCCTCTTCCCTTTCATTGGGTATGTCACCGTCGAGGATGGCTTCACGAATGGCATTTTTGATCAGCCCCACCTCTTTGCAGGGAGAGAGCCGGAAGGCCTCCATAATATCCTCGCCTGACACGGGGGGTTGCCAATTCCGCAGGCGGTCTTTCTCTTCAATATCATGAAGTTTTTGACGGACCATTTCAAAGTTTTGGAGGTAGGCCTTTACCTTTTCCGGGTTACCGGAAGTAATGTCCGCTTCACAAAGCATCATAAGGTCTTCGATGTCGTCGCCGGCTTCAAACAACAGTCTTCTGACGGCTGAGTCGGTCACGATTTCCTCTGTCAGGGCAATCGGTCGGAGATGAAGCCGGACCAGCTTTTGCACATACCGCATTTTCTCATTCATGGGCAATTTCAGTCGCCGGAAGATGCCCGGGATCATTTTTTCACCGAGAAACTCATGCCCATAGAAAGTCCATCCCTGGTCAGGATCAAAACGTTTGGTAGCCGGCTTGGCAATATCATGCAACAAGGCTGCCCATCGCAACCAAAGATCATCCGTGCGTTGCGAAAGGTTATCCAGAACCTTTGTGGTATGATAAAAATTATCCTTATGGGCGATGCCTTCCACTACATCAACACCATAAAGTTTATCCAGCTCCGGGAAAAAATGTTGTAGCAACCCTGCGGAGCGCAGCATTTTAATCCCTTTACCAGGAAGATTGGAAAGCATGATCTTGTTAAACTCATCCATCACCCTTTCAATAGATACAATGTTTATGCGTTCGGCGTTTTTACGGATCGCTTCAAAAGAATGCGCATCCACATCAAAATCCAGTTGCGCCGCAAAACGCACCGCACGCATCATACGCAGGGGGTCATCCGAGTAGGTAATATCAGGGTCGAGCGGTGTACGGATTGTTTTGTTTTTGAGATCTTCCATCCCCTGGAAGGGATCCAGGAGGGCGCCAAAGTCTTGTCTGGATAAACTGATTGCCAAAGTATTAATGGTGAAATCCCGGCGACGCATATCATCCATCAGGGTGCCATCCTCTACCAGTGGTTTACGTGAATCACTGCGGTATGATTCTTTGCGTGCACCGACAAACTCAACCTGCCACTCCTTGTAGCGAAGCATGGCTGTACCAAAATTTTTGTACACTTTCAGCGTTTTTTCACGATCCACCTTACGGGCAACAAGGGAGGCCAGTTGAATACCGCTGCCTACCACCACAACATCAATATCAGTGGAAGGGCGTTGCAGAAAAATATCACGCACCCAACCACCGATAACATATGCCGGCACATCCAATTCAGTCGCTGATTCAGCCACTACCAGCAATATCTCATTTTCCAGCTTATCTGACAGCAATTGCTCCACGTACAGTCTCTTTATTGTTGATTATCCCCTCAGGATAAACATTTCCCCTTGTTCATCAATTTTGATAATGGTAGAAGGTTTAAGATTACTTAAATACTGGTATTTTTCCGAAACCACATAATCTACCGATTGTTTGATAGTATCCACGATATTGCTGAAGGAATAGGGGTTGGACGTGCCGCTGATATTTGCTGAGGTTGACACGATAGGCTTGCCAAATGTATCAAGCAGGTCCTGACAAAAATCATGTTGCGGAATGCGAATGGCAATAGAACCGTCTGAGGCAATAACATTCTTTGGCAGGTTTCGGGCTCCGGGATATATAACGGTTAATGGATTCGAAACACTCCCAACAAGCTCTATTGCCACTTCCGGTACCTCAGTGACATACTGCTTCAACATGTCTATATCCCGGGCCAGGATAATCATCGACTTATCCTTAACACGCTCCTTCATACGAAAAACCTTATCAACAGCCTTTGCATTCGTCGCATCACAGCCGATTCCCCACACCGTATCGGTAGGGTATAAAATGGTGCCTCCTTTACGAAGCACAGCCAAAGCTTCTTTTATATCCGATGTATCACTCATATTTTAACACAAGAACAATTATTAATAAATAAGAAAATCCAGTATAGCAGGTTTGACAGGCTGTTTAACCCTCTTGCAAAAATATAAACTAATTTTTACATCAAAGGTTTTACAGAATTAAATTATTGCAGATCAAATATGATACCACATAATTTAATGTATTAATTTTGTAATAAACCAAAGTAACAACATGCCAGGATATATGAAGATTACCAGTTTCAGCAGAGAAACGATTCATTACCACGCCTGTTTTCTGGGTTTATGTTTGTTGGCAATGGCCATGCCGACATCGCGTTATATGATCAGTGTGGCTCAGCTAATCCTGGGGGTAAACTGGATTGCTGAGGGCAACCTGAAAGAGAAATTCCGCATTTATGTCAACCACAAACCAGCTCTCTGGTTTAGTCTGATTTTTTTTATCCATATAATCGGGTTATTATGGACACAAGACCTCATTCATGGTATTACCGATGAGATCAAAACCATCTTACCGGTTTTTGGCCTGACACTGATAATTGCCACGAGTCGTTCGTTACCCCTGCATAAAATACGCATATTATTACTTCTTTTTTCGTTGTCGGTTTTAGCAACGACATTGATCGGCTTATATATCTATATCACAGACAGCTATATTGATCCACGCAAAATATCCCCATTCATCTCGCATCTCTATCTGAGTATGATGGTGTTGATGGCTATGCTCCTTTTTCCCTGGCTCAGTTTTCAGATGACCGGGAAACGTCTGTGGCACATAGGGTCTTATCTGATTGTTGCCTGGTTGTTGGTTTTCCTGTTCATCTTGAGCGCTTTGACCGGCATCATTTGTCTTGCAGGGTTGATCACGTATTTCCTGATAAAGATAATCCTGTCAGGTTACCCAAAGATTTACCGCATACTAAGCGGACTTCTTCTGTTTGGCTCCATTATGGCAGGAGCGGGAATGCTGCTATACCTTACCCATCATGTAACCCAGGAAAAACCCATTCCCTATGATGAACTTTCGGCCACCACAGCAGCGGGGAATACCTATACCCATCGTTTGGACAGTGATTTAAGGGAGAACGGCCATCTGGTATACATTTTTCTGGCCGAAGGGGAGCTTAGGGAAGCATGGAATCAGCGGAGCAATTTGGATTTTGACGGACAAGACCAGCGGGGTAATCAGCTGCGTGAAACCCTATACCGGTATATGACATCAAAGGGGCTCAGGAAAGACCGCGAAGGCTTGAAGGAGCTTGACAGGAAAGATATTGCAGCCATCGAGGCCGGTACCCCGAATTATCTGTATACACAATGGCCTGTTTTTATCGTACGTACGCATCAAATAATCTGGGAGCTGGACCAGTATCGTCAAACAGGCAACCCGACCGGTCATACATTTACACAGAGGCTGGAATTGTGGCATGCATCATTAATTGCCTTTCAGGAACATCCGATATTGGGCTGGGGAACGGGCGATGTTTATATTGCTGTACATTATGGACTTGAGCAAATAGACTCACCGATGGACAACTACCATATGAAGCCCCACAATCAATACCTGCTCTTCTTGCTCACATTCGGCATCCTCGGGTCACTGGCTACCTATGCCTGCTATATTCTTTTTGTGAAGTCTTCCGGTGTTATACGCTTACTTCCCTTTAAGGGATTTCTGATCATCCTGCTGCTGGCTATGGTGGGTAATAACCCGATAGAAGCACAGGTCGGTCAAACGTTCTTTACTTTTTTCAGCCTGGTGTTAGGCCTTATGTATATCGACCAGGCTGAAAAAACATCAGGTACTTAGGATACGCATAAGGCCATCGCTTATCTCCAGTTCAAGCTCATCATATGAATGGAACCCGGGAATTTCCCTGCCCAGGAGTTCAAACACATGATCACTACCGTGGTACCTGCTTTTGTGGGCAAAATAAAGATAACCCCAGTTGTGGTAAACGATGCCATTATGTTTTAACGCCCTGATCTTAATGAATCCAAAATCTTCCTTCCGGGGTATGGGAAGCAGTTTATGTATGACCTTTTCAACGAAATGGTCATAAGCCATGACTTCATAGCGCCCGGGCAGGGTATTGATGTTGATGGTAGCCGGAAAGCAAAGATCAGCACCGGGCACACCTTTCCGGGCAAATATTTTTTTTTGTCTTTTGATGCTTCGCCTGGCGCCGCCCATTCCTTTCTGATGCTGACCTTTGATAATCATTGCCTTCTGTTTTTCGTTTGCTGTCTGTCGATGATAAAAGCCTCAAGGTTATTCACCATGGCATCCATAGAGAAAAAACTGCGCACGTGTTGCCTGGCATTGTCAGCCATTGCCCTGGAGGATTGCGGATTATTGATTGTTTCCTCAATGGCCTTAACGATGGCATCTGCGTCGGCCGGGGGAATCAACTTTGCCAGCCTGCCATTACGGCTCAGTTCATCAGCGCCATTTACCTTTGTCATGATCACCGGTTTTCCGTATGCCATGGCTTCCATCGGTGCATTTGGCATTCCTTCGTACAAAGAGGGATGCAGAAATAAGTCACAACCTTTGATCCAGGGAACTGGCTGGTCACGGTATCCGGCAAACAGGATCATATCTTCCACACCTTTTCTGCGGGCATATTCCTGAAGCTTATGCTTATCCTTGCCCTCACCGAGAACATATACAAGGATGTCGGAACGCTTTTCAGACAAACGTTCCAAAGCATCAATCAAATAAAAGTACCCTTTGGCTGCCACAAGACGCCCGACACAAAGTATGACCGTGCGGCCTGGATACGCATCCTGAAAATTGTACCCCTGCACGTCATCATAGACAGGCAGGCCGTTGTATATTACCTGCATAAAACCATCATCAGGCAGGCCTTGAGATTTGTATATATCCCGTATGGTTGTGGTGTTCGTGATCAAACCGTCGGCCAGCCGGGAAATCAAAAACAGGTGTTTTTTCAGGCTCGACCTTGGGGGGGAGCTACTGCGCACGATAACCGCCGGCTTTGTACTGATTCTGGCAGCAGCCCCGGCAACAGCGAGGTCATGACGTTTGCTGATAACCACATCAATCTGCAGTTTTCTTATCAGCCGTGCCAGTTTCCATACGTGATAGGGGCTGATATCGCTTATGATATTGACCGGGACCGTGATGGCACCCATTTTTGCTGACTGGTTCAGAAGAATGGAGTCGCGTTTTCCGGCAACAAAAGTTGTATAACCCCTTTGCCGGAGCTGGCCGGCAGCATGAACCACCCAGCGTTCACCGCCGCCATATTTTTTCTTTCCAATGGTATGTACAAACAAGATGCGCATCACAAACATATAACCACCCGGCAATTCTTAGATCGATACACTGTATTCGCGCAGGGCTTCATTTAACGAGGTCTTTTTATCGGTTGACGGTTTACGTTGGCCGATGATCAGGGCGCAGGGCGTATGATAGGTGCCTGCCGGAAATGTCCTGGGTATACTGCCCGGTATTACGACCGAACGCGCCGGAATACGGCCATGAAATTCTACAGGTTGCTCTCCGCTCACATCAATGATTTTGGTAGAGCCTGTCAATACGACATTGGCACCAAGCACGGCCTCTTTTTCCACATGAACGCCTTCCACCACAATACAGCGGGAACCGATAAAGGCATTATCTTCAATAATGACCGGCATGGCCTGAATGGGTTCCAGCACGCCACCAATGCCGACACCGCCACTCAAATGGACCTTTTTCCCGATCTGCGCACAGCTGCCCACCGTTGCCCAGGTATCCACCATACTGCCGGCATCCACATAAGCACCAATATTCACATAGGAAGGCATCATCACAACATCCGGCGCCAGATAAGAACCATAGCGCGCGATGGCATGCGGCACAACCCGGACACCCATCTGCTTAAATCCTTTTTTTAAGGGTATCTTATCATGAAACTCAAAAGGCCCTGCTTCAATGGTTTCCATCTGACGCAGCGGGAAGTAAAGAATCACCGCCTTTTTTACCCAGTCGTTAACAACCCACTGGTCCCCATCAGGCAAAGCCGCCCGGAGCTCACCCTTGTCAAGCTTCTCAATAACCTCTTGCACGGCCGTCTGCACATGTTCATCTT